>JASGDR010000311.1:0-12604 GCA_047607095.1 Caulobacter sp. | reverse complement strand
TCATCGAGGTCTATGGCCCCGAAAGCTCGGGCAAGACGACCCTGGCGCTGCACGTCGTGGCCGAGGTCCAGAAGGCCGGCGGCACCGCCGCCTTCGTCGACGCCGAGCACGCGCTGGATCCGTCCTACGCCCACAAGCTGGGCGTCAATCTCGACAGCCTGCTGGTGGCCCAGCCGGACAACGGCGAACAGGCGCTGGAGATCACCGACACCCTGGTGCGCTCGGGCGCGGTCGACATCGTCATCGTCGACTCCGTGGCCGCCCTGACTCCGAAGGCCGAAATCGAAGGCGAGATGGGCGACAGCCTGCCGGGCCTTCAGGCCCGCCTGATGAGCCAGGCGCTGCGCAAGCTGACCGGCTCGATCAACAAGGCCAACACCATCGTCCTGTTCATCAACCAGATCCGTCACAAGATCGGCGTGATGTACGGTAGCCCGGAGACGACCACGGGCGGCAACGCGCTGAAGTTCTACGCCTCGGTGCGCCTGGACATCCGCCGCACCGGCTCGGTCAAGAACCGCGACGAGATCATCGGCAACAACGTCCGCGTCAAGGTGGTGAAGAACAAGGTGGCCCCGCCGTTCCGCGAGGTCGAGTTCGACATCATGTACGGCGAGGGCATCTCGAAGCTGGGCGAGATCATCGACCTGGGCGTCAAGGCCGGAATTATCGACAAGGCCGGCTCCTGGTTCTCCTACAACAGCCAACGCATCGGCCAGGGCCGCGACAACGTTCGCGAGTTCCTCAAGAACAACAAGGACCTGGCTAACGAGATCGAACTGGCGGTGCGCAAGGCTTCGCAGAAGATCGAGGAAGAGCTGCTGGTCGGGGGTCCCGAAGAGGGCGACGAAGACTAAGCGACAGCAATGACCGGTTTGCTCGGGGCGCGCCTGCTCCGAGCTTCGCGGCCGCCGCCCGCCGAGGGCGACCCCGCCATAACGCCCGCGGCGGTTCTATCACCGCCGACGACGGCCGCGATCCCCGGACGCCTGGACCCCATGCCAGGCGTCCGATTTCGTTTCGGCTCCCACTCCTCCCCCGTGCAACAGGGGAGGTGGCCCGAAGGGCCGGAGGGGGGTGTTTTCAGCTTCCGAGACGTTCGAAGGCCTATCCCCCTCAGTTCCCGATCTTGGTCCAGGGCCGCTGCACGCACACCGGCGCGCCGTCGATTACCGCCACCCGGGCCGAGCCCGGAGGCGCATAGAAGCTTGTTCGTCCGCCGACGCTGACGGCCAGGGCGATCGGGCCGGAAAAGTCGCAGACCGGCGCTTCCCGGCGACCGTCCGCCTGGGCGTAGACGCGGTGGGTGCATTCCATGTGGCCGGCCCCGCGCGCCACGCCGAGGCCGTCGAAGGCGAAGGTCATCGGTTTGCGCCGTCGGGCCTCGAAGGCGGCCTGGGTCAGGACCGGGCACGGCGTTCCGGCCAGGGACCAATAGGCTTCGGCCGTCGCGCCCGCGTCTCGTTGTTTCCAGGCGATGAAGGCGATCAGCGGCGCGACGATGACGATGGCGATCGCGGCCCAGAGCAGCCAGGCGCCCCGCCTGCGCCGCCCCGCGACCCGAACGGTCCCGATCGTCACCGAGAGGGTCTGTTCCTTCATGGCGCCTCGCTAGGACCGGCGACCGGACGGGCCGGCCGCCATGGACGCCGGATTTTGCGGCGCGCGGCGCATGGCGTCCAGAAACCGCAGGCCGCTGGTCCAGGTTCCGAGCCGGTGTGCCGACGCGGCCAGCTGGTCCGCAGGAAGATCGGCGCCGGCGCGCAGTTGGATCAGGGACCGCAACGCGGTCATCCTTTCGACCGTGTCCTTCAGTCCTCGCCGGTCGAGGTCGGCGATCCAGGCGTCGGCGATGTTTCGCGCCGCCACCACGCGCCAGGCGCCGCAGAGGCGAAGACCGTTCGGGCCCGCCGCGCGATCATCGAAGCAGTGGGGAAAGGCTTCGAACTCGCAGCGATCCCAGCCGTCCGGCAGGGCAGGGTCGGCGGCTTCGAGGCAACTGCGCCAGGCGGCTGTTTCCGTCGGCGCCGGACAGGCCGGCGCGGCGGCGGCCGCGCAGCCTTCCCAACGTTCCAGATCCTGGTCAGCCTGTGGGGCCCCGGCCAACGTCCCACCCAACGCCAAAGCCAGCGCCACCGCCGTGATCATGCCGTTCCCCCTGCGAGTGCCCTCGATCGTAGCTTGAGCCCATGGCTTCAGTCATTCCCAAGATCGCGGTCCCCAGATTACAGTGCTCGGACAGGCGCCCGTGATCGGGGCTCCAAGCGCTCGCCCGGCCCGCCGCCCGCCGGCCGTCGAAGAGGTTCGATTTCCACAAAGCTTGAAACCGCGCTATGCAGCGCCGACTTCCGGCCGACACCGGACCTTTCGAGATTCCCGAGACGACGATGCCTAGCCTCAACGAGATCCGCAGCACCTTCCTCGACTACTTCGGCAAGGCCGACCACGCCGTCACGCCGTCGGCGCCGCTGGTGCCGCAGAACGATCCGACCCTGCTGTTCGTCAATGCGGGCATGGTGCCGTTCAAGAACGTGTTCACCGGCGCCGAGACCCCCGCGCATCCGCGCGCGGCCAGCTCGCAGAAGTGCGTCCGCGCCGGCGGCAAGCACAACGACCTGGACAATGTCGGCTACACCGCCCGTCACCACACCTTCTTCGAGATGCTGGGCAACTTCTCGTTCGGCGACTACTTCAAGGAACAGGCGATCCACCACGCCTGGACCCTGCTGACCGGCGAGTTCAAGCTGCCCAAGGAAAAGCTGCTGGTCACGGTGTACCACACCGACGACGAGGCGGCCGACCTGTGGAAGAAGATCGCGGGCCTGTCCGACGACAAGATCATCCGCATCCCGACCAGCGACAACTTCTGGTCCATGGGCGACACCGGCCCCTGCGGCCCGTGCTCGGAAATCTTCTACGACCACGGCGAAGGCATCTTCGGCGGCCCTCCGGGCAGCCCCGATGAAGACGGCGACCGCTTCATCGAGATCTGGAACCTGGTGTTCATGCAGTTCGAGCAGCTGGCCGGCGGCGAGCGCCTGTCGCTGCCCAAGCCCTCGATCGACACCGGCATGGGCCTGGAGCGCATCGCCGCCGTCCTGCAGGGCCGGCACGACAACTACGACATCGACCTGTTCAAGGCCCTGATCGCCGCTTCGGTCGAACTGACGGGCGTGAAGGCCGAGGGCGACCAGGCCCCGTCGCACCGCGTGATCGCCGACCACCTGCGCTCGTCGTCGTTCCTGCTGGCCGACGGCGTCACCCCGTCGAACGAAGGCCGCGGCTACGTGCTGCGCCGGATCATGCGCCGAGCCATGCGCCACGCCTATCTGCTGGGCGCGCAGGAGCCCCTGATGCACCGCCTGGCCCCGACCCTGGTGGCCGAGATGGGCCAGGCCTATCCGGAACTGCGCCGCGCCGAGGCCTCGATCGTCGAGACCCTGCGCCAGGAGGAAGAGCGCTTCCGCGTCACCCTGGGCCGCGGCATGGGCCTGCTCGACGAGGCCACCGCCAACCTGTCGGCCGGCGGCGTGCTGGACGGCGAGACCGCCTTCAAGCTCTACGACACCTACGGCTTCCCGCTCGACCTGACCCAGGACGCCGTGCGCGCCAAGGGTCTGACCGTCGATACCGACGGCTTCGATGTGGCCATGGACCGCCAGCGCCAGATGGCGCGCGCCAACTGGGCCGGCTCGGGCCAGCAGGGCGCCGCGGCCGCCTGGTTCTCGATCAAGGAAAGGGCCGGCGCCACCGACTTCGTCGGCTACGAAACCACCGAGACCACGGGCGTCGTGAAGGCGATCGTCGTCGACGGCGCCGAGGTCGAGTCCGCCGCGGCCGGCCAGACCGTGGACGTGCTGCTCGACCGCACCAGCTTCTACGCCGAGAGCGGCGGCCAGGCCGGCGACACCGGCGTGATCGAGGCCAACGGCGCCGAGAGCCGCGTGATCGACACCCAGAAGCAGGCCGGCGAGCTGCACGTGCACCGCGTCGAACTGGCCGGTCCGCTGAAGGTCGGCGACCAGGTCGTGGCCAGCGTCGACGCCGAGCGCCGCCACACCACCCGCTCCAACCACTCCGCCGCCCACCTGGTGCACGCGGCCCTGCACCATGTGCTCGGCCCGCACGTGGCCCAGAAGGGCCAGATGGTCGACGGCGAGCGCATGCGCTTCGACTTCAGCCACGGCGGCCCGCTGAGCGCCGATGAGATCGAGCGCATCGAGGCGGAAGTGAACGCCGTGATCCGCCAGAACGTGGCGGCCCGCACCGAGGAAATGGCGCCGGAAAAGGCTATCGAGGCCGGCGCCGTGGCGCTGTTCGGCGAGAAGTACGGCGACAGCGTGCGCGTGCTGACGCTGGGCGACAGCCTGACCGAAGCCGGCAAGGCCTATTCGGTCGAACTGTGCGGCGGCACCCACGTGGCCCGCACCGGCGACATCGCGCTGTTCAAGATCGTCTCCGAGCAGGGCGTGGCCGCCGGCGTGCGCCGCATCGAGGCCCTGACCGGTGAAGCGGCCCGCCGCTTCCTGCTGGATCAGGCCGGCGTCGCCAAGGCCCTGGCCGACCAGTTCAAGACCCCGGTCGCCGAGGTCCTGGCCCGCGTCGACGCCTTGGTGGCCGAGCGCAAGAAGCTGGAAAAGGAACTGGCCGAGGCCAAGAAGCAGCTGGCCCTGGGCGGCGGCGGCGCGGCCTCCGGTCCGGAAGACGTGAACGGCACGGCCCTCATCGCCCGCGTCCTCGACGGCGTCGGCGGCAAGGAGCTGCGCGGCGTGGCCGAGGAGTTCAAGAAGCAGCTGACCTCGGGCGTCGTGGCCCTGGTCGGCACGACCGACGGCAAGGCCGCCGTCACCGTGGCCGTGACCGCCGACCTCGTCGGCAAGTTCAGCGCCGCGGACCTGGCCAAGGCCGCCGTGATCGCCATGGGCGGCCAGGGCGCGGGCGGCAAGCCCGACTTCGCCCAGGGCGGCGCCCCGGACGCGAGCAAGGCCGACGACGGCCTGGCCGCCATCAAGGCCGTGCTGGCCGGCTGATCACTTTAGAGCGTGATAACCGCCGAAACCGGCATCCACTTTCGGCTATCACGCCTTAGATCGGCCCGCTTCCTGACCGAAGCGGGCCGACCTGTCTCCCAAGTCCAGTATCGGCGGACCAGCGCCTGCGTAAGATCCATAACATCGTGCCCGATCCCGCCGAGCGTCGCGCCTGGCGGGTCTGGCTGGGCCTTGCCGCCGTGGTGGCGGTGATCGGCGGCGGCGTCGGCCTGACCGTCTCGCGCTGCACGCGCCCGTCCGAGCCGGGCACGAAGGCCGAACGCCAGGTCGCGGCGGCCGCCACCCCCGTCGTCCTGCCGCTGGAGGCCAAGGACTGGCGCGGCAAGATCGACTACCGCGCGCTGGACGCCCGCATCCGCACGATGATGGCCGACCGCAGCATGACGGGCCTGGCCGTCGCCGTGGTGGAGGACGGCCGGCTGTCGTTCGTGAAGGGCTACGGCGTCACCACGCCCAAGGACGGAGAGGCGGTCAACGCCGACACCGTGTTCCGCTGGGCCTCGCTGTCGAAGACCGTGGCCTCGACCCTCAGTGCGCGCCTGGCCGGGGAGGGGGCCTTTTCGCTGGAGGACCCGCTGGCCAAGTTCGGCGTCAGCCTGCGCCTGCCCGGCGGGGCCGAGCACAGTCTGACGGTGGCCCAGCTGCTGTCGCAGCGCACCGGCCTGCCGCGCAACGCCTATGACGGCTGGCTGGAGGGCGGGCGCGATCCGAGGATGATCCGCGAGGCGCTGGGAACGGTGCCGCCGCAGTGCCCGCCGGCCACCTGCCACACCTACCAGAACCTGGCCTACGACACGGTCCGCGAGGTGATCGAGGCGGCCGTGCGCAAGCCCTACGCCGAAGAAGCCCGCCAGAAGCTGTTCCTGCCCCTGGGCATGGGCAGCGCGACCATCGGCATGCAGGGCCTGCGCGGCGAGCGGCACTGGGCGCGTCCCACCCGCTACGGCCACGAGGCCGTGCTGGCCGAGGCCTATTACCGCGTGCCCGCCGCGGCGGGGGTGAACTCCAACATCGTCGACCTGGCCCGCTGGATGCAGGCCCAGATGGGCCTGGCACCCGCCGTGCTGCCCGCCGGGGTGCTGGAGGAGGTCCAGCGTCCGCGCGTGCCCACCAACCGGCCCTACGGCAACTCGCCGCTGGGCCGCACGCTGGAAAAGCCGGCCTACGGCCTGGGGATGCGCAGCTTCGGCTACCAGGGCCACCGTCTGGCCGGCCACAGCGGCGCCGTCGACGGCTATCGCTCGACCATGATGTTCGATCCGGCGACCAAGACCGGCGTCGTCATGCTGTGGAACAGCGAGAGCAGCCTGCCCTTCAAGCTGCAGGCCGAGATCTTCGACCTCTATTACCGCCTGCCGTTCACCGACTGGCTGCAGCTGAAGTCCAAGGACGCGGTGGAAGTCGCGCCCTGAGGGGGCGGCATTCCAGGTCCGGCGCTTTTCTCACCGCTCCGCCCCATGCCAACGATCGCCTTCCTGGGCCTTGTGCCCAGGATCCATGGTTCAACCTGCTCAGACCTTCACAGAACGGCCTAGTTCTGAGCGGTCGCCGGCATGGGCCCTCGCCACAAGGGCGAGGGAAGCGACCGTGAGCAGGCGACCTTCTTGTCCGATGTGGAAGACCAAGTCGCCCTGGCTTCGTTTCTGAGCGGCCCTCCGGCCGGGATGGCGGGCGAGGGGGCAAACGAAAAAGGGCGCTCCTCCCTCGCGGAAAGAGCGCCCCTGTCGCCTGAACCCAGGCTTGCCTAGAACTTCGCGCGCACGCCGAAGAAGTAGCGCGAGCCGAAGGTCTCGTTGCCGATCCGGCGGGCGGCGCTGTTGTATTCGATGCGCACCTCGTCGGTCAGGTTCACGCCTTCGACGAAGACGGTGATCTTGTCGTTGACGTTGTAGCTGGCCGAGGCGTCCAGCGAGCCGAAGGCCTTGTTGAACTCCGGCAGGTTGCCGCGGCCGGCGGCCGTGATCAGCCAGTCGTCGCGCCAGTTGTACGAGGCCCGGGCGCTGAACTTGTCGTTCTCGTAGTAGAGCGAGACGTTGTAGCTCTTACGCGACAGGCCGGGGAACGGCAGGATCTCGTTGGTCAGCAGGTTGACCCCCTTGAAGCCCTTGTCCTTCTGGTAGGTGAAGTTGGCCAGGACCCCGAAGCCGTCGAACGGCGCGGGCAGGAAGTCGAAGGCGTACTGACCGCCGATCTCCAGGCCGTTGATCGTCACCTCGTCGGTGCCGTTGACCGGGCGCGAGATGGCGTAGGTCTGGCCGTCGATGACCTCCGAGGTGGTCTGGTTGATGATGAAGGACGAGATGTCCTTCCGGAAGTAGGTCGCCGAGATGAAGCTGTCCTTGGCGAAGTACCACTCCAGGCCCGCGTCGTAGGCCGTGGCCTCGAAGGGCTGGAGGTCCGGATTGCCGCGCGAGCCGGTGAAGCCGATCTGGTCGATGCTGCGGCGCAGGGCCAGCTGGCTGGGGGCGGCGCGGGCCATCACCTTGCTGGCGGCGACGCGGCCGATCAGCGTGCCGGGGATCAGCTCGAAGCGCAGGTTCAGCGACGGCAGGGTCTTGGTGTAGCCGCCGTCCTGCGAGCCCTTCACGAAGTTGACGATCGGGCTGGCCGTGGTGCCGGTCTGCACGCGGTTGTAGCCGGTGGAGACGGTTTCGGTGTCGACGACCCGCACGCCCAGCGTGCCGCTGACGGCCACCGGCAGTTCACGGAAGTCGAAGGCGGCCTGGACGTAGGCGCTGCGGGTCTTCTCCTCCACCGACCAGGTGTCGAGGAAGGCCTGGAAGCTGCCGCGACCGCCGTAGGTCTCGGCGGTGTTGGCGTTGGGATTGACGCCGTAGACGTCGTTGACGAGGCCCGCCGTCGCCAGGGTGGCGGCGTAGGTGGCCATGGTGTTGTCGTTCCACTGGCGGATGCCGCCCGAATAGCCCAGGTCGCCGGTCTGGAAGAACGGGATGCTGTTCACGATCGAGTTGATGTTGACGATGTTCTCGAGCGTGGCGCACGAGGTCGCCACCGCGACGACCGCACCGCTGCTGGCGTCGTTGCGACAGTTCAGGCGCGTGGTGCGCTGGTAGAGGATCTGGTCGGTCTCGAACTGCCGCGCCTGGACGCCCGCCTTGATCGAGGTCAGCCACGAGCTGTCGGGCTTGTAGGTGACGTTGAACTGCTGAGCGGTCTCTTCGGAGGTGTTGTTGCGCGGGTTGAACAGGGCGTCGATCCGCTTGACGCCCTGGCCCGTGGTGACGTCCAGGCCGGGGAACGAGAAGTTCGGCGAGCCCTGGCTGCCGGTGTAGTCGACGATGGCGCGCGGCACGCCGAACACCGTGGCGGTGGAGTTGATCTCGTTGTTCTGGACCTCGGCGTTCGAATAGTCGAAGCGGGCGTCGAACACCCAGTGATCCAGCTTCCACTCGCCGCCGATCGCGGTCGTGTACTGGGTGCGCTCCAGCCCGCCCAGGATGTTGCGGTAGGCCAGGTCCATCGGGAAGTTGGCGTCGCTGGTCAGCTCGATGTGGTTGACCGTGTTGTCCGCTCCCAGCGTGGTCTTGCTGTAGTCGATCAGGCCGCCCGAGGCGCCCAGCTGCAGGAACGAGCTGTTCACCTTCTCGGTGGCCGTGGCGTAGGTGGCGTCGAAATAGGCCTTGAAGCTGTCGGTCGGTCGCCACTCGACGACGCTGCTCAGCGCTTTGCGCTCGGTCTCGCGGCGGTCGATGATCAGGCGGGGGATCTCGGGGATCCAGTCCAGCGTGCCGTCGCTGTTGACGTCGGTGCTGCGCCCGGGCGTCGCGCCCGTGCCGGTGGCCGTGGCCGCGCGGCGAATCCAGCCGGTGGTGCGGGCGTTGTTGCTGTTGAGGTGACGGTTTTCCCAGGTGCCCGACAGCAGCACGCCCAGCTTGTCGTCGAAGAAGGTGCGGCTGCCGATCAGGGCGACCTTGGGGTCGTATTCCTTGGCCAGGTTGGAATAGACGCCCTGGATCGAGCCGGCGACGTAGGGCTCCTTGCTGTCGAACGGCCGGCGGGTGATCACCCGCACGGTGCCGCCGATGCCGCCTTCGGCCATGTCGGCGGTCGGCGACTTGACCACGTCCAGGCGCGAGACGAACTCGACCGGGATGTCGCGGAAGTCCACGGCGCGGTCGCTGCCGCCGACGGTCAGCGACAGGGCCGACGAGCCGTTGATCTCGACGCGGTTGAGGCTGGGATCGGCGCCGCGGATGCTGACGCCGCGGCCTTCGCCGTCTTGGCGGCTGATCTGCACGCCCGTCACCCGCTGCAGGGCTTCGGACAGGTTCTTGTCGGGGAAATCGCCGATGTCCTCGGCCGAGATCGAGTCGACCACCTGCAGCGAGGTGCGCTTGGTGTCCATGGCGCTGCGCAGCGAGGCGCGGATGCCGGTGACGACCACCTCCTCGACGGCGTCGGGCTCGACGGTCTGGCCGGCCGGCTGGGCCGGGGTGGTCTGGGCGAAGGCAATGGACGGCGCGGCGAACACGGCCGCGACCATCGTCACGCGTGAAACTCCGGCCCACAGTTGCGCACTGGTCGACGTCTTCATGGTTTCCTCTCCTGTGCCCTGGCGTGGCCCGGAGACGGGGTCCGCTGAGGGGACCCGACCCGAGATCGGCAGTGTTCACATTATGGGATTTAATCCCGATAATCGGGATCGTAACCGTATCATGCTGAGAATGTCGAGGCGTATACGATGTGTCGTTCTAGAAATTTGCACAAAGCGCCAGTGTGGCGACTTTCAGCAACACTACGATTTATATGACTTTTCCGGCGTCGTTGGTTGCAATCGTATGCAAGCTAACGTCAAGCTGGCAGGCAGGAACGGCCCGCGTTGACAAACGGTCAAGCCGTCGCGATGCTCCCAATAAATAATCGTATTGTTCAAAATATGGGAGTTAACGCCAATGAACCCCTTGCTGGGCGTCCTCTTCCATTGGCTGGGCGGCTTGGCCTCGGCCAGCTTCTACGTGCCGTTCCGCGGCGTGCGGCGGTGGTCGTGGGAGATTTACTGGCTGACCGGCGGTGTGTTCTCGTGGCTTTTCGCGCCGTGGCTGTTCGCCGGGCTCCAGACCCGGGACCTGCTGGGCGTGATGGGCCAGGTGCCGCCGAACATCGCCGGGCTGTGCATCCTGTTCGGCGTGCTGTGGGGCTTCGGCGGCCTGACCTACGGCCTGACCATGCGCTATCTGGGTCTGTCGCTGGGCATGGCCGTGGTGCTGGGCCTGTGCACCGTCTTCGGCACCCTGATCCCGCCGCTGGTGCGGGGAACCTTCGCCGACGCCCTGCTGGCCACGGCCTCGGGCCGCATCATCCTGCTGGGCCTGCTGATGACCCTGGCGGGCATCGTCGTGGTGGCCTGGGCCGGGGCCAAGAAGGACGGCGACCTGTCGGCCGAGGCCAAGAAGGCCGCCGTCGCCGAGTTCGACTTCAGGAAGGGCCTGGCGGTGGCGATCTTCTCGGGGATCATGAGCGCCTGCTTCGCCTTCGGCCTGGCGGCCGGCGAGCCGATCAAGGCGCTGTCGGCGGCGGCCGGCACCGGTCCGCTGTGGACCGGCCTGCCGGTGCTGTGCCTCGTCATGTTCGGCGGGCTGGTGACCAACGGCGTCTGGTGCGCCTTCCTGATCGTGCGCAACCGCAGCGCCGGCCAGTGGGTCGGCCGCTCGTCGGGCGACGTCGAGGCCGGTGAAAAGCCGCCGCTGCTGGCCAACTATCTGCTGAGCGCCGTGGCCGGCACGGCCTGGTACTTCCAGTTCTTCTTCTACACGATGGGCGAAAGCCAGATGGGCAAGTTCGGCTTCTCGAGCTGGACCCTGCACATGGCCAGCATCATCATCTTCGGCACCCTGTGGGGCTTCGCCTTCAAGGAGTGGAAGGACGCTCGCCCGGGCGTGCGCAACATGGTCTGGACGGGCGTGGCCCTGCTGGTCGGCGCGACCGTGGTGATCGGCTACGGCAACATGCTGGGGGCGTAAGGGGCGGGGCGGACCGCCCCGCGGCCCACATGACCAAATCGGGGGCGACCCAAACAAGACCGGCCGATCGCCGGGCGACAGTATCCGCGGTGTTCAATCCACTTCGCACCAAGGACTTCCGTCGATGCCGATCAAGGCCACCCCGACCCCCGGCGATCAGCTGATCACGCCGACCGACCACACCCTGATCATGATCGACTTCCAGTCGCAGATGGCCTTCGCGACCAAGTCGATCGATCCGGTCCCCTTGCGCAACAACGCCGCCCTGGTGGCCAGCGGCGCGGCCGGTTTCGGCGTCTCGACCATCCTGACGACGGTCGCCGAAAAGAGCTTCTCGGGCCCGATGTTTTACGAGGTCACCGAGCCGTTCCCGGGCAAGGCCCTGCTCGACCGCACCTCGATGAACACCTGGGAAGACGCCGCGGTGATCGAGGAGGTCAACCGCATCGGCAAGGACCGCATCGTGCTGGCCGGCCTGTGGACCAGCGTCTGCATCGTCGGTCCGGCGCTGTCGGCCCTGGCCCAGGGCTTCGAGGTCTATGTGATCACCGACGCCTGCGGCGACATCTCCGAAGAGGCCCACGAGCGGGCCGTGCAGCGGATGATCCAGGCCGGCGCCCGTCCGATGACGTCTCTGCAGTACCTGCTGGAGCTGCAGCGCGACTGGGCGCGCGGCGAGACCTACGACCTGACCACCGGCATCGCCAAGAAGTTCGGCGGCGGCTACGGCCTGGGCATCATCTACGCCAAGTCCATGTTCAACGCCCACGAGGGCTGAGGACCTCCGCGCCGGCGGCCCGCCTTTGCGGGCGGGGCGTCGGCGCGACGCGCTTCGACAGCAAGGCGTCTCCCATGAAGATCTACATCCTTTCCCTCGTCGCCGGCCTGGCCGTGGGCGTGTTCTACGCCCTGGTGCAGGTGCGCTCGCCCGCGCCGCCGGTCGTGGCCCTGATCGGCCTCTTCGGCATACTGGTGGGCGAGCAGATCCCCCCGCTGGTCAAGACCGTCTTCGCCCGCAAGCCGGCCGCCGTCTCGTGGCTGCGCCACCAGGTGGGGCCGCACATGTTCGGTCCGCTGCCGTGCGGCGTGAAGCCGTCCGAAGGCCAGGACGTCGAGCAGGCGCAGGCCGACGCGACCACCCCCAAGGCCTGATCGCCGTCCCCCTTCAGTTCCCCCGGAGTATCCGCATGACCACGCCCGACCTGATCCTGCGCAACGGCCGCTTCACCACCCTGGACCGCGGCAATCCCAACGCCGAGGCCGTCGCCGTGAGCGGCGGGCGTTTCGCCGCCGTCGGAACCGAGACCGAGGTCATGGCCCTGGCCGGGCCGGACACCAAGGTCGTCGACCTAAAGGGCCGCAGGGTGCTGCCGGGCCTGATCGACAACCACCTGCACATCATCCGCGGCGGGCTGAACTTCAACATGGAGCTGCGCTGGGACGGCGTGCGCTCGCTGGCCGACGCCATGGGCATGCTCAAGCGCCAGGTGGCCATCACCCCGCCGCCGCAGTGGGTGCGGGTGGTGGGCGGCTTCACCGAGCATCAGTTCCTCGATGGTCGGCAGGCGCTTT
>JASGDR010000310.1:0-4832 GCA_047607095.1 Caulobacter sp. | reverse complement strand
GTCGCTCGCGGCGCACCGCGAGCGACCCATCGCCGACTCCAGTATGGAGACGAGGGGTTTGCGACGGGGTCAGGACCAGACGCGGGGGCGGGAATGACCGGCCTTCTGCTTTTCGCGGGCGACGCCAGCGGACGGTCCGGCGCCGTGGGGTCGCTGTTCGACCTCGGTCTGGCCGACTGGCGCGACGTCGCCGCCCTGGGTCGGGTCGCGGCTGTCGCCCGCTCCGCCCTCAAGGCCTCGCGCCAGCGTCGCGACATCGTGGGTTTCCTCGGCGAGGTGGTCGGTCCGGCGTTGGAGCCGCGCCGCGGCGCCGAACGCATCGAACCCGGCGACCTGTCTCCCGAAGGCCAGCGCCTGCTCGACGCCTGGATGGAGCTCGACGCCATGCTGGAAGGGCAGGGGCTCGACCTGCAGCTGGGCATGGCCGCCTTCGCCCGGGATCTCGTCTCCTACGGCCGTGACGTCGCGCCGTTGTCCTATCAGAAGCTGCTGGGCGCCGAGCGGGAAGCGGCGCTGGAGGCGCTGCGCCTGCAGGTTCGCATGCGCGCCGACCGCGCGACGGCGCTGGCCGCGCGCATGCGCGACTTCGCCACCCGGGCCGGCGCCTTCGCCGCCCTGTTCGCCGCCTTCGAACGGGATCCGGCGGTCCGCATCTCTCTGCGCGAGGCGCCCGAACTCTGCCTCGCCTACGACGATGACGGCCAGGTCCTTCTGGAGCCCGTTAAGGGCGGCGCGGCCCGCCAGTTCTGGCGTCTGAGCCACGATCCCGCGACCGACTCCCACCGGCTGCGAACGGCGAGCGATCCGTCGCTGCATCTGCACATCTCGCCCGACGAGAAGCTGTGGACCCTGGCCAACGCCTCGACGCCTTTCGGCTTTCCGCTGGTCAGCGAAGGACCGCGCCCGCGGGTCGGCCCGCTCGACGGCCTGCCGCCGCGCGCCGACCTCTTCCTGATCCCGCCCCGCCAGGGCGCGAACATCGAGAACCTCGCCTTTCCGGGCCATGCGCTCGACGTCGGCGGCGACGGCGGGGTGCAGGACGGGGCGGTCCTGCGGCTGTGGGAGAAGACCGGCCTGCCGTCGCAGCAGTGGGCCTTCAGCCCGACGCCGCGGTCGCGCCGCGAGACCAGCCTCTACGACATGATCGCCTCGGCGGCGGAGCTGGCCCGCACGGTGGCCGGCGTCCGGGGGCTGCGGGGCGACTGGAACGCCGTGCTCGACGATCTGGAAGCCGGCCTGGGGGCGCCCGAGGCCGTTCAGGCCGACATCGAGGGCGTGCTGGCCGCCTGGCGGCGCATGGCCGATCTGGCGGAAGCGGCGCTCGGCGAGTTCGAGGCCGAAACCCGCGCCTTCGACGCGGCCTGCCCATGAGCGCGACCTTGCCTCCCGAGGCGGACCGCCCGCCGGTCGCGTCGAACCAGGCGCAGGGGACCGAGCGCCCCCGCCGCGACGAAGCCGTCTTCTCGCCGCGCCGCGGGCCGCCGCTGGACCGTTGCCGTCTAGCGGGAGAGCTTGTCGCCCGCGCCCTGGCCAGGGAAATTCACTAGGGCCTGAGCCCAAAAGTGGCTTGTCTGCATGCCGCCGGGGCGAAACCGTCGTGCTTTGCGCGTCCGCAAGGACGGCCTTGCGATTCCGCGGGCCGGGGCGCGGCGGCGTGCTAACCGGAAGCGCCGCCAGGACCGCACTGGGGTGGAGACGGAGCAGGGCATGAGGAAATCGGTTTTCGGCGGCGCGTCCTGGCGCGTCCTGGCCATGGCGGGCGCGATCGCCGGTCTGCCCCTGACGGTCGCCCACGCCGTCGCCGTTCCCGCGCCGGAGGCGGCTTCGGGGGCCGCGCGTCCCGCCGCCGCGCCCGGCCTGCTGCCGGTGAAGACCGATGTCGCCAAGGGCGCGGTCATGGTCACCCTGCCGGCGCCGGACGCCGAGGGCGTCGCCGGCCGCTTCCTCTACCAGCCCAGCCTCAGCGGCGGGCTCGGCTCGACGCCGGTGGGCCTGGATCGCGCGGCGACGGGCGACACCCAGGTGCTGGTCTTCCGCCGCGTGGGCAAGCGGGTGCTGGCCGAGTTCGAGAACTTCGGCTTCCGCGCCGTCGACGGCAGCGCCGAGGAGCGGCGGACGGTCCGCGACAGCTTCCCCGGCTCGGTGGTGTGGTCGGGCGACGTGGCCTCGGAAACCGCCGACGGCGGCTTCTGCGTCGACATCGCCGGCTTCCTGCTGCGGGACGCCTTCAACATTCCCGGCGCCCTGAAGGACGCCAGGCAGGGCGGCTTCAAGGCCGCCCCGACCCTGAGCTACGTCGATCTTTCGCATGTGGGCGTCTTTCCCGACAATCTCGAGTTCGACACCCGCCAGACCTTCACCGCCGACGACGCGGGCGGCGAGGTCGCCGGCATCGTTCCCGACGCCCGCTCGGTGACCTTCGGCGTCCATCACAGCTTCATCCGCCTGCCGGCGCCGGGCTTCGAGCCCAGGGTCTTCGATCCGCGCACCGGCACCTCGGCCCAGGTGCTGTTCGCCGACTACGCCGCCCCGCTCGACAAGCCGACCGTGCAGCGGCTGGTGCGGCGCTTCCGGCTGGAGAAGACCGATCCGACGGCGGCGAAGTCGCCGGTGAAGAAGCCGATCGTGTTCTACATCGACCGCGGCGCGCCCGAGCCTGTGCGCGGCGCCCTGGTCGAGGGCGGCCGCTGGTGGAACCAGGCCTTCGAGGCCGCCGGCTATGTCGACGCCTTCCGGGTCGAGCCGCTGCCCGAGGGCGTCGATCCGATGGATGCGCGCTACAACGTGGTCAACTGGATCCACCGCCAGACGCGCGGCTGGTCGACGGGCACGACCGTGGTCGATCCGCGCACCGGCGAGATCGTGCGCGGCGTCGTCCAGCTGGGCTCGCTGCGCATCCGCCAGGACCGGATGATCTTCGAGGGGCTGGTCGGCGCCGACAAGACGGGGACGGGCGGACCGGACGACCCGATCCAGGTCGCCCTGGCCCGCATCCGCCAGCTGTCGGCCCACGAGATCGGCCACGCCATCGGCCTGTCGCACAATTTCGCCGGCAGCGTGTACGGCCGCGCCTCGGTGATGGACTACCCCGCGCCCCTGGTGAAGGTGGACGGCGATCGCCTGGATCTTTCGGAGGCCTACGCCAAGGGCGTCGGCGCCTGGGACGCCTTCGCCATCGACTGGCTCTATTCGGAGGGGCCGCCCGGGAGCGACGAGGCCAAGCGCCTGGACGCCCTGGCGCGCGACGCCCAGGCCAAGGGCTATCGCTACGTGTCCGACGCCGACGCCCGCGGCGCGTCGGCGGCCCAGCCCTACGGCTCGCTGTGGGACAACGGCGCCGACCCGGTCGTCGAGCTGGACAACGTGCTGGCCGTGCGCCGGATCGCCCTGTCGCGCTTCGGCCTGGGCAGCGTGCCCGCCGGCGCGCCCGTCGCGGACCTGCGCCGCGCGCTCGTGCCGATCTATCTCTTCCACCGCTACCAGGTGGACGCGGCGGTGAAGTTCGTGGGCGGGGTCGACTACGGCTATGCGGTGGTCGGCGACGGCAGGGAGGCCGCGCTGGCGACCCCCGCCGCCGACCAGCGCCGGGCGCTGGCGGGCCTGGTGCGCACCCTGGATCCGGCCGTGCTCGATCTGCCCGATCCGCTGATCTCGCTGCTGTCGCAAGGCCAGTCGGGCTCGCGCGACAAGGCCTACGACATCGAGATCTTCCCGACCTCCGGCGCGGCGGTGTTCGACCTGCCGACGGCGGCCGAGACCGCCGCCGACCACACCCTGTCGCAACTGCTCAATCCGGCCCGCTTGAACCGCCTGGTCGAGCAGAGCCGCCGCGATCCCGGCCAGCTCGACGTCGCCGAGACGGTCGAGACCCTGCTGGCGGCGGTCGCCCCCGGCGGCCCCCAGGCCGGCGGACGTACGGGCGAGCTGCGCCGCCGGGTGCGGGCGCGTCTGGTCGGCGACCTGGTCGCCGCGCTCGACGACAAGGCCCTGTCGCCCACGGCCGCGGCGCAGATCGACGCGGCTCTGCTGGCCTACGCCAAGCGCCTGTCCGCCTGGAAAGGCGAGGGGGGCGAGGCCGCCCAGGCGGCGCGGATCGCGCGCCTGCTGACCTCGGGCGACCGCAAGGCCCTGGCCGCCCCGCGCGCCGGCGCCGTCGAAACCCTGCCGCCGGGCATGCCGATCGGCGCCGACGACTGCTGGTTTTGCGAAGCTGGTTCGTCATGAGGTGTGAGCGCCCCTTCGGGGGCGCGGACACGAACGAGGAACGCCCGTCCATGACCTTCGCCCGCATCCTGCTCGGAGGGCTCGCCGCCGCCGCGCTCTCGACGTCCCTGGCGGCCGCCCAGACCCGACCGCTGGCGGTCGTGAACGCCGAGATCTTCGACGCCACGGGCGCCGCGCCCTATCACGGGACGCTGGTGGTCAAGGACGGCCGCATCGTCGCCGTCGGAGCGGATGTGAAGGCGCCCAAGGGCGCGACCGTGCTCGACGCCAAGGGCGCGGCCCTGCTGCCGGGCTTCTTCGACGTCCACACCCACTGGACCCCGAACGGCGCTCCCAGCCTGGTTCCCAAGATCGCCGACGCCTATGTCGCTTCGGGCGTGACGACGGTGAACGACTTCCACCAGCAGCCGGAATCCTTCGCTCCCCGCCGCCAGTGGCTGGGAACGCTGACCGCGCCGCACGTCAATTTCGTCGCCCGCATCAGCACGCCCGGCGGCCATGGCGCCGACTGGGCCGATCAGGCCACCACCCGCTGGGTCGATACGCCGGTGGGCGCCAAGGCCGCCGTCGACGGTATCGCCAAGTACAAGCCCGACGCCATCAAGGCC
>JASGDR010000309.1:0-10155 GCA_047607095.1 Caulobacter sp. | reverse complement strand
GGTCGGGGTTGTCGAACCGCGTGCCGTCGTCGTCGCGCACCCACGGGCCGCTGAACCGCGTGATCTCGGCGAAGGTCAGGCCGGTGCGCGCGCCCGACTTGAACACGCGCAGGCCGCTCGTGTCGCCGGACAGGGCGGCGGCGTCCAGCAGGGCCTGGACCTCGGCCTCGTCCATGAAGCCGGGACCCACGCCGCCCACGTTGCCGCCCAGGTCGCCTTCCTTGGGAACCAGGTTCGGCTCGTCCGACTGGGCGTCGAGCACGGTGTTGAACGAGAGTCCGCGGCCGGTGTCGAGTTCGCACAGGGCCGCGTCGAGATGATGCTGCTGCGAGGCGAACAGCGTGCCGATGACGAAGTCCTCGTCCTCGTAGGCGCTCTGTCCGCTTTCCTCCAGCGCCCCGGCCAGCCACAGCAGGAAGGCCAGGATGGCCAGCGCCACCTTCCACCACGGGTCGTCGTAGAGCAGCGGGCCGAACTGGCCCTCGAAGGCGGGACGGGGTTCGAACGTCGCGTCGAACTTCAGCGGGATGGCGTAGAACGGCTCGTAGGCCGGGCGCTCGTCGCCCTTTTCGTCGCGCACGCAGCAGCAGGCCAGGATGCGCTGGACCTCGCACAGGTCCACCCGCTTGCCGTTGAGGAATTCGCGCAGCATGGCGCGCACGCGTTCCAGGTCCTTGGCGCAGGCGTGGGAGCCGGCGGCCGCTTGCCGCAGCCGTTTGCGATTGCGGCTGTAGCCGACCCGATCGTACAGCACCTCGCGCAGCCGAAGCCGCATCGCGCCCTGGTCGGATTCGAAGACGTACTGCCCGGAGCCTTTGTCGAACCAGGTGCGGCTGACATAGATGTGCTTGGAGACCCGCCGCGCGTGGTGGCCCGGGTCGGCCATGCCGGCCCTGTTCACGCAGACGAACTCCACCTTGTGCTTGCGCGGCGCGCCGTTGGTGGCGTCGAGCTTGAAATAGACGGTCCGCGACTGGCCCGGCCGCAGCCCCGCCAGCGACACGCCCGCGCCGATGACCTTCTGGCCCAGCGAGTCCTGCTCGGCCGCCGTCCAGGCGTCGACCACGACCACGCCTCCGGCCGCCAGGGACGCGCGTCCCGCCGCCGAGATCTCCAGCACGTGGTCGTCGGTGAACGGCAGGCCCCAGACATTGGTCACCCGCAGGCCCATCAGATGCAGGCCGAGCGAGGCCTCGAACACGCCGTCGGGCAGCTGGAACAGATCGCTGGGACGCACGGCGTAGGGGCGGTAAGGAATGGCGACCATCGCCCCGCCCTGGAAGGTCGCGTCCCAGCGGATGTCGCGATAGTCCTCGGTCGGCAGCGGGTCTTCGGCGCCGATCACGGCGTTCACGGCCACCGTCTCCGGAACGGCGGGTTCGAAGATCATCGCCGAGGAGCGCCAGTCCTGGCCGGGCTCCTGGTACTGCGCGTCGAGGACCCAGGCCGGGCCGCTGGCCGTCACGATCGCGCCGACCGTCGGCGGATAGACGCCGGAGCCGGAGACCGCCTGTTCGACGACGTAGCGGTTTTCCCAGTTGTGGACCGCCTCGGTCACGGCTAGCCGCCATTGGCCGTAGAGCTGTATCGCCATACGTTTCGCCCTCCCAGAAACCAGAGCGCGGCCGAAGGCGCCGCGACGAGTCTTGGTCCGGATCGGGTCGCGAGATCCGGCCGACGAACTCGAGAAAGCTTTCGTTTGGACCCCGCCGTGAGCGCAGAGCGACGGCGGGGGGACGCGAAGAGATACGCCTGGCGTCGCGCGTCCCTGATCGGCGGGCCGCGGACGGTCGTTCGATAGCGGTCGTCTTCCCCGACGACGCCGTACGCAATGAAGGGCGCTCCGAACGTCGCGCGCGACGCCCGTCGGACCGGATCGCCCCAAGGGCGTGACGGCTTATGAATTCAACTAAAGGGCGCCATGCGACCCGGAGTCAACCATCGAGTTTATCTTCGCGCCGAGCGTCCGGCGCGGGTTTGGGGCCGTCTCACGCCGCCGCGCCGTCGGTGATCCAGCGCCCGACCAGCCGCCCGCCGCGATCGTGGATACGCACTTCGACCGGAGCGTCGGCCTCGGCCGCCAGCCGGCGCGCGCGGCGTTCGGCCTCGCCGCCGCCGGCGAACTTCAGCGTCTCGCCGGTGGCGTGGACCCGCACGCACCAGCCGCCTTCGCACGGAACGACGTCGACAATTCCAAGCATGTCGCACCCCTGCGTACGCTGAACTCGGCCACCCAAACGCCGCCCCGGCCGAAAGGTTCGACGGGTTTGCGACACCGTTTTGCGACGAAGTGTGACGAGGGCTGGCGCTCGCGCGGAAAGTTCATAAAATGGCACAAAATATCAAAATATGGGATTTGTGCTTCGGCGCGCCCTAGGGAGAAAACGATGGCTAACCCTTCGCTGCGCGGCGTCTCGCGTCTGGCTCTGGTCGCGGTCCTGGGGCTGGCGGCGCTGCCCGGTCCGGCGGCCGCCCAGGCCGCCGATCGTGTGACGACGCCGCTCTCCGACGGCTGGACCTTCTTCCAGGGCGACCCCGAGGGCGCCGAGACCGCCGCCTTCGACGACGGCGCCTGGAGCAAGGTTTCCGTGCCCCATGACTGGGCCATCGCCGGGCCGTTCGACATCAAGGCCCGCGCCGGCGGGGCGGGCGGCTTCCTGCCCACCGGGATCGGCTGGTACCGCAAGACCCTCGACATCAAGCCGCCGGCGGCCGGCCGCCGGGTCTTCGTCGAGCTGGACGGGGTGATGGAGCGCAGCGGCGTCTGGATCAACGGCCATCACCTGGGCCATCGCCCCAGCGGCTATGTGGGCCTGCGCTACGACATCACCGACTTCATCCGCGCCGATGGCCGGAACGTGCTGGCCGTGCGCGCCGACACCGACCACGCTCCGTCCTCGCGGTGGTACGCGGGCTCGGGCGTCTACGGCAAGGTGCGCCTCATCGAGACCGCCGGCCGGCATATCGAGCAGGGCGGGGCCTTCGTCGGCGTCTCGAAGATCTCCGCCGACCGCGCGACAGCCGACATCGCCGTCGACGTCGTCAACGACGCCCATGACGCCGCCAAGGCGGGGCTGGAGGTCGTGCTGCGCGATCCGTCCGGCAAGGAGGTCGCCCGCGGCAAGGTTCCGGCCCTCGCCATCGATCCGGCCCGCACCGAGACCCTGAAGCTCTCCCTCGACATCGCCTCGCCCAAGCGCTGGGATCTGGAGACCCCCGAGCTCTATCGCGCCGAGATCCGGGTGGTCGACGAAGGCGGGCGGGGGCTCGACGCCGAGACCGTGCGCTTCGGCGTCCGCGATATCGCCTTCAAGGCCGACAGCGGCTTCTGGCTCAACGGCAGGAACGTCAAGCTCAAGGGCGTGGCGGTGCACATGGACGGCGGCGCGGTCGGGGCGGCGGTTCCCATGGCCGTCTGGCGCCAGAGGCTGACCGCGCTGAAGGCCCTGGGCGTCAACGCCATCCGCACCGCCCACAACCCGCCGTCGCCCGACTTCCTCGACCTCACCGACGAGATGGGCTTCGTGGTCATGGACGAGCTGTTCGACCAGTGGAACGTCGCCAAGACGCCCGGCGACTACCACCTGTTCTTCAGCGACTGGCACAAGCGCGACGCCCGCGACATGGTCCGCCGCGACCGCAACCACGCCAGCATCGTCCTGTGGAGCGCCGGCAACGAGATCCACGACACGGCCTATCCGGTGCAGGCCAAGGCGGCGCTGAAGAGCCTGCTGGCGGTGATGCACGCGACCGATCCGACCCGTCCGGTGACCATGGGCCTGTTCCGGCCCAACGTGACGGGCGACTATCAGAACGGCTTCGCCGACATGCTCGACGTGGTCGGCCAGAACTATCGCGAGAACGAGCTGATCGCGGCCAGCAAGGAAAAGCCCTCGCGGATCATCGTCGGAACCGAGAACAGCAAGACCCGCGCCTCCTGGGTCGCGGTGCGCGACTACCCGGCCTATGCCGGCATGTTCCTTTGGACCGGGATCGACTATCTGGGCGAGGCCGACCGCAGCGGCTGGCCCAACATCGACAACCCCGCCGGCCTGGTCGACCGCACGGGCCTGGCCAAGCCCATCGGCCTGCAGCGGGCCTCCTGGTGGTCGGAAAAGCCCGTGCTGCACGTGGTGCGCAACGCCGCTCCGGCCGCGCCGCCGCCCTCGTCCGACGGGGCCGGTCCGGCGCCGGCCCTGCCGACCATGATCGCCGTGGCCACGCCCCAGCCCAAGGTCGCGGTCTTCGACGACTGGACGCCTTCCGACCTGTCGCCGCACGACGAGACCGTCGAGGTCTATTCCAACTGCGCCAGCGTGGACGTTTCGCTGAACGGCCGCTGGCTGGGCGCCAAATCGCTGCCCGCCGACGCCTCGCCGCGCCAGTGGAGCGTCGCCTTCGTTCCGGGCGAGGTGAGGGCGGTCTGCCGCGATCCGGGGGTCAAGCTCGAGGACGTGCTGCGCACCGCCGGCAAGCCGGCCCGCGTCGAACTGTCGGTCGAAAGCGACAAGGTCGGGACGGCCTTCGACGACCTGGCGATCATCCGCGCCCGGGTGGTCGACGCCAAGGGCGTGACCGTGCCCTCGGCGCAGGACGCGATCACCTTCCAGGTTTCGGGGGCGGGCGCCTTCGTGGCCGCCGACAACGCCGCGCCGACCGATCACACGGTGTTCGCCTCGCCGACCCGCAAGGCCTGGCAGGGGCGCGCCACCGCCCTGGTGCGCGGGGCGGGCGAGGGCGGTTCGATCACCGTCACGGCGACTGCGCCGGGTCTGGCGGTTGGTAAAACCACGATTAGGGTCGTTCGTTGAACATGTTCCGCGACAAAGCGTCACTTTTTGGCGGAAGGCCCTTGCAATCGCCGTTGGTAGCGCTAACTACAGCCCCGTGAGGCGCGAGCGCCTCTGCCCTTCCTGGGCGTTTCCTCCCTAATGAACTAAGCCCGGCGGGTAACCGCCGGGCTTCTTTTTTGCGCCTATTTCTTGGCGTCGCCTATTTCTTGGCCTCGGTGGTGAGGCGGAAGACCATCACGTTCTTGTAGGTCTGGCCCGGATCCAGCCGCACCGGCGCGAACTGCGGCTTGTTGGGGGCGTCGGGGAAGTGTTGCGGCTCCAGCGCGATGCCGTCGCCCTGGCGATAGATTCTGCCGCTCTTGCCCACGGTCGTGCCGTCGATGAAGTTGCCGGCGTAGAACTGGATGCCCGGCTGGTCGGTCAGGATCTCCAGCACGCGGCCGCTCTTGGGATCGGCCAGGCGCGCGCCCAGGCGAAGCGCGCCGCCGGCCTTGCCCGTCAGCACGTAGTTGTGGTCGTAGCCGCGGCCGGCGACGATCTGGGGATCACTTGCATCACGAATGCGATCGCCGACGGCGGTCGCCTTGCGGAAGTCGAACACCGTGCCGGCCACCGGCGTCGTCTCGCCCGTGGGGATCAGTTCGCCGTCCACGGGGCTGTAGCCGTCGGCGGCGATGGTCAGCACGTTGCCCATGGCCCCCTCCGGGGCGCCTTCGCCGGCGACGTTGAACAGGGCGTGGTTGGTGATGTTGACGATGGTCGGCTTGTCGGTCGTGGCGCCGTAGGTGATCGTCAGCTGGTTGTTCTCGTCCAGCGCATAGGTCGCCGTGGCCGTCAGCGTGCCGGGATAGCCTTCCTCGCCGTCCGGGCTGACGTGCTCGAAGGTCACCGAGGCGGTCGGGCCGGACTTGGCGTCGCGCACCGTCCAGACCACCTTGTCGAAGCCCTTCACCCCGCCGTGCAGCGCCGCCACGCCGTTGTTGTTCAGCGCCAGCTGGTAGGTCTTGCCGTCCAGCGTGAACCGGCCCTTGCCGATGCGGTTGGCGAAGCGGCCCACCGAGCCGCCGAAATAGTTGGCCGTCTTCACGTATTCGGCCGCGTCCTTGTAGCCGAGCACGATGTCGGCCTTCCTGCCGGCCCGGTCGGGCGCCACCAGCGACTGCAGCGTCGCGCCGTAGGTGATGACGGTGGCGCTGACGCCCTTGCCGTTGGTCAGGGTAATGGCCTCGACCGCCTGGCCGTCCGGCGTCTGGCCGAAGGACTTGCGGCTGATCTCGGCGGCGTGCGCGGCCAGCGGCGCGGCCGTAGCGGCGGCGAGTGCGGCAAGGCTCGGCAGGACGTGGCGCCAGGTCTTCATCAGTTTCCTCTCCGGATAGGCCCCACCGCGCTCTGTCGGCGTTGACGGCCATTGGGTCGCCATATACTCAGACAAAAAACTAGGGCGCAACGTCAAGACGTCGCCCTTCGCCAACGGGAGACCCGGGAATGCCCGCACCGATCACCAGCTCCGCCGGGGAAGGCGGCAGCATCCTCGCGGATCCGCGCGCCCAGCGCTCGGCCCTGACGCTGCTGGCCAGCCTCTTCTTCATGTGGGGCTTCATCACGGTCATCAACAACACCCTGCTGCCGCACCTGCGCTCGGTGTTCGATCTTAGCTACACCCAGACGACCCTGATCGAGTCGGTGTGGTTCATCGCCTACTTCTTCGCCTCGATCCCGTCGGCTAAGCTGATCGAGGCGATCGGCTACAAGAAGTCGATGGTCACCGGCCTGCTGATCATGGCGGCCGGTGCGCTGCTGATGATCCCGGCCGCCCGCATCCCGTCCTACGGCGTGGTGCTGACGGCGCTGTTCATCATCGCTTCGGGCATCACCCTGCTGCAGGTCGCCGCCAACCCCTATGTGGCCGTGGTCGGTCCGCCGGAGACGGCTTCGTCGCGCTTGAACCTGGTGCAGGCCTTCAACTCGATGGGCACCACCCTGGCGCCGCTGTTCGGCGGCTACCTGATCCTCAGCCGCAGCACCTCGGGCAACGCCGAGGCGGGCAAGGTGCTGACCCAGGCCGAGCGCCTGGCCGACGCCCAGTCGGTGCAACTGCCGTACCTCATCGTCGCCGTCGTGCTGGTGATCCTGGCCGTTGTGATCGGCCGCTACAATCTGCCGGACCTTGGCGGCGCGAGCCGCAAGAGCGCCGCCGGCGAGCGCAAGAAGCACTCGCTGTGGAAGCACCGCAACCTGGTGCTCGGCATCCCGGCCATCTTCATCTACCTGATCGCCGAGATCGGGGTCTCCAACCTGTTCATCAACTTCATCTCGTCGCCCGACATTGGCAATCTGACCCACGCTCGGGCCTCGAACTACCTGCTCCTGCTGTGGCTCGGCATGATGATCGGCCGCTTCGTCGGCAGTTTCTGGATGCGCACGGTCGATCCGGGCAAGGTGCTGGCCATCTTCTCGGTCCTGGCCTTCGTGGTGATGGTCATCACCGCCTTCGCCAGCGGCCCCGTGGCCATGTGGAGCCTGATCGCCGTGGGCCTGTTCCACTCGATCATGTTCCCGACCATCTTTACCCTGGGCATCAAGGGCCTGGGCGCCCTGACCGAGGAAGGTTCGGGCCTGCTGGTCATGGCCATCGCCGGCGGCGCGCTGGTGATCATCCACGGCGCCCTCGCCGACAAGTTCGGGCTGCAGATCTCGTTCCTGCTGACCGCCGTCTGCGAACTCTACGTGCTGTTCTACGCCCTGTGGGGCAGCAAGGTCACCGCCGAGGAGGAGCCCGTGGCCCTCGAAGGCGAGCCGGCGACGGCGGCCGAGTAAGCCGGGCAGGGGAGCGGCTGGCCGCTTCTTAGCCTTGGGCAAAAAGAGAAGGCCTCGCACCGCAGGGTGCGTGGCCTTCTTGCTTTGCGTGGTCCTGATCGGCCCCCAATTTCCGAGCATCCCCGCGAAGGCGGGGACACTCGGATTAATGGGGGAGGATCAGAGCGCCTTCACCGCCACGGTGACCTCGTCCGGGGCCGCGTCCTGGGCCAGCGGGTTGCGCACCGGCAGGGTGAACGGGGCGGCCTCGATCTCGAACACGTCGCCCAGTTGCGTCTGGAAGCCTTCCGAGAACGACAGGGTGGCCGTGCCGAAGAAGTGCACGTGCACGTCGCCCGGGCGGCGGAACAGCGCGTACTTGAAGTGGTGGTGCTCCAGATTGGCGATGGTGTGGGACATGTTGGCCTCGCCCGACAGGAAGGGCTTTTCCCAAACCGTCTCGCCGCCGCGCACGATGCGGCTGGCGCCGCGCACGTCGGCCGGCAGTTCGCCGGTCAGCAGTTCCGGGCCCAGGGCCGCCTGACGCAGCTTGGAGTGGGCCAGCCACAGATAGTTGCCGCGCTCGATCACGTGGTCGGAGAACTCGTTGGCCAGGCAGAAGCCCAGGCGATGCGGCGTGCCGTCGGGGCCGATCAGGTAGACGCCGGCGATCTCGGGCTCCTCGCCGCCGTCCTTGGCGAACGAGGGCGAGGTCAGGGCCTGTCCCGGGCCGACCAGTTGCGAGCCGTCGCCCTTGTAGAACCACTCGGGTTGCACGCCTTCCTGGCCGTCGGCGGGCTTGCCGCCCTCGACGCCCATCAGGAACATGCGCATCGAGTCGGTCAGCTGTTCGCCCGACTGGGCGGCCTTGTGCATCTTGTCGCGGCCCTCGGCCGAGCCCAGGTGGGTCAGGCCGGTGCCGGTCATCACCAGGTGGGCCGGGTCGGCGTGATCGATCGGGGCCAGGACCCGGCCCTCGGCGAGCGCGGCGGCGATGTCGATCGTCTCGCCCAGCGGGCCGGCGGCGTCGGCCAGGCTCACGCCCTTGTCGAGCGCCGACTGGGCCAGGGCGTACAGGGTGTCGGCCGCGCCGACCTTGCGGGCCGCGCCCGTGTCGTCGATCGCCGCGAGGGCGCGGGCGCCGTCGGGCGTCTTCAGCTGCACGAACCGCAAGGGCATGGTCGATCCTCTCATTGGTAATTAGTCAGACAAATAGCGATCGCGACGGGCAAGTCAAACGCGGATATGCGTCGTCGCGAGGGCTCTTCGGGCGATCCGGAAGGAACCCGGCCGAAGGTCGGGAGCAGCGCTATCACCTGATTTATCATACTTTTACCGACAGGGTTCGCGGCGCCCGAATGCGGGGGCGATGGTGAATTTCCTTGTCGTCAGACAATTAGTCTCGCTAGAGTCGCTTCGTGACGGGCGGCGACGCCGTTTGGCGATCAGCGGAGGCGGCGTGGGCAAGGCGAAGGGTTCGGGCGCGGACGGTGAGTTCGAGCGCGAGGAGGGGTTCTCCGGCCGGATCCACGGATCGATCGCGCGGACGCTGGGGATCGCCATCGTCTCGGGCCAGTATCAGCCGGGCGACGTGCTCAACAACGAGATCGACGCCAGCGAACAGCTGCACGTCTCGCGCAGCGCCTATCGCGAGGCCATCCGCATCCTGGCCGCCAAGGGCCTCGTGGAAAGCCGCCCCAAGGCCGGCACCCGGGTGAGCCCGCGCTCGCGCTGGAGCCTGCTGGATCCCGAGGTGCTGGCCTGGTTCTTCGAGGCCGAGCCCAGCGAGGAGTTCCTCACCGGCCTGCACGAGCTGCGGATGATCGTCGAGCCGGCCGCCGCGGCCCTGGCCGCCGAGCGCCGCGACGAGAGCCAGCTGGAGCGCATGCGCGCGGCCCTGATCCAGATGCAGCACGAGACCCTGGCCACCGAGGCCGGCCGCGCGGCCGACCGCGATTTCCACGACACCGTGCTCGAGGCCACCGGCAACGCGCCGCTGCGCACGCTGTCGAGCAGCATCGGCGCGGCCGTGCGCTGGACCACCATCTTCAAGCAGCGCGACCGCGAACTGGCCCGCGACCCGATTCCCGATCACTGGAAGGTCTTCGACGCCATCGCCGCCGGCCGCGCCGACCAGGCCCGCCAGGCCATGGAACGCCTCGTCGGCCTCGCCCAGGACGACACCCGCGCCGCCATCGCCCGACGCGGCGCGAACGCCTAGCGCCCCTTCCCCCGCAAAATCCCCGCGAAAGGGGTGGCCAGGTTTTCGCCACCCCGCTCCCGCCTCCCTCGCCCCTGTGGCGAGGGTCCATGCGGGCGACCGCTCAAACCTCGGCCATCCTCGAAAGGTCCGAGCAGGCTGAACGATGGATCCTGGGCACAGGGCCCAGGAAAGCGGCGTTTGGGCGTGGCGAAAGGCGTGAACGCGCAGCGTTCACACGGTGAACTCGAAACAGAGTTCAACCAAATCAATGCCCTACAACTTTATAACCCCAGTTTATCCCCGGGGACTCAAGACCCCCCATAATCAAGTCGTCCCAGCCACGGGGAGGGCTCTTGGTACCGG
>JASGDR010000308.1:0-3310 GCA_047607095.1 Caulobacter sp. | reverse complement strand
TGGCCTGATCCTTCTCCCCGAGGAACCTCCCCCTGTGGGGGAGGCGATCGCGAAGCGATCGGAGGGGGGCTGATCGTCCGACGCCTCGAAAGCTGAAAACGCCCCCCCCACCGGCCTTCGGCCGCCTCCCCCAGAGGGGGAGGATCTCTAAGCCAGCCCCTCGACGATCAAATTCGGCAGCACGGCGTCGTCGAAATCGAGCCTCGGACGGCCGATCCTCACGATCACCAGGTCGCGCGAGGGCGAGACGTAGACGCGCTGGCCGCCGAAGCCGTCGAAATAGACGAGGTCGTCGGCGAGGAAAGGCGCGCTCTGGGGCGCGGCGTAGGCGGTGGAAGGGCCGTAGGAGCGCTTGCCGTTCTCGACCGGGGCGGCGCGCCAGACCAGCAGGCCGTAGGCGGGATTGAGCGGGTTCTCGGCGGTGATCTCGGCGATCCAGTCGGCGGGCAGCACCTGGCGGCCGTCGAGCGCGCCGCCGCCGGCGACCAGGCGGCCCAGTTGCAGCCAGTCGCGGGCCCGGGCCTGCAGGCCGGCGAAGAAGCGCGGCTCGCCGCCCTCGCGCTCGACCCACAGTCGTGCGTCGGCCCCGCCCATCGGCGCCCACAGGGCCTTGGAGAGATAGCTCGCCGCGTCGCCCAGCCCCTTGGCCGCGACGGCGCGCGACAGGGCCAGGCCCGCCACCTGGGCGGCGACGTTGTAGTAGTCGAAGATCTCGCCCGAGGGCCGCTGCGCCTGGACGGAGAGGGCGGTCTCGCTGATCCGGTCGCCCAGCATCAGGGCCAGGGCGACGGGGTCGCCCTTGTCAAGGCTGTGCACCGTCAGGCCCGAGCTCATGCCCAGCAGGCGCCGCAGCGGGATCGCGCCGCGCGGGTCGTCGCGCCATTCGGCGACGTAGAGGCCGACCGGATCGTCGATCGACCCGATCGCCCCGTCGCGGATCGCCGCGCCGTAAAGCAGGCCCAGGGCCGACTTGTGCATCGAGAAGGTCTCGAACAGGCTGTCTTGCGTGATGTGCGGGGCATAGGCCTCGTGGCGCAGGGCGCCGCCGGACCAGACCAGCAGGGCCAAGCCGTCATGGGCGTCGGAAAAGGCCTGGGCGGCTTCAAGGGCGGCCTGCGATACGCCGCCCGCAGTCTCCTTGGAAACCACCGGCGAGGCGTCGGGCGCGGCCGCGCCGGCCACCGGGCGCAAGGGGGCGTAGCCGTGGATCTCGTCCACGCCGCGTCCGTTCATCGTCGTCATCGCAAGCCCCCGGAAATCATTACCGAAACCGCCGTGACCCTAGGCTCTAGCGCGGTTCGGAAGCGGCCGCGCGCGGGGGCGCCCGCACAGCGGATAGGCGTTCCGCGGGCCCTGTGAATCGAGGGCGCGGGGACTAGCGTCGAGCCTGGAATTCAGTGTCCCCGGGGGAATGCGCCATGACCTTCGTCGTCCGTTCGGTCGAACCTCAGACGGAGGGCGCCAAGGCCTTCCTCGCCAAGCGCCGCAAACAGCTCCTGATCGGCGGCGCGTGGGTGGACGCCCAGGGCGGCGAGGTCTTCGCCACCAAGGACCCGGCCACCGGCGTCGTCCTGGCCGAGATCGCCAAGGGGGGCGCGGCCGACGTCGACGCGGCCGTGGCCGCCGCCCGCAAGGCCTTCGACGGCGGTGAGTGGCCGTCTCTCACCCCCATGCAGCGCTCGCGCCTGCTGTGGACCCTGGCCGACCTGATCGAAGCCAATATCGACGAGCTGGCCGAGCTGGAGACCCTCGACCAGGGCAAGCCGCTGTATGTGGGCCGCTGGGCCGAGATCCCCGGGGCGGTGAACCAGTTCCGCTACTATGCGGGCCTGGCGACGGCCATCGAGGGCCGCACGATCGACAGCTCGATCAACTACCAGCCGGCCGGCAAGCAGATGGCCAGCTGGACCCTGCGCGAGCCGGTCGGCGTGGTCGCCGCCATCGTGCCGTGGAATTCGCCGCTGGTGCTGACGGCGATGAAGCTGGCGCCGGCCCTGGCCGCCGGCTGCACCGTGGTGCTCAAGCCCGCCGAGGACACCTCGCTGACCGCCGTGCGCCTGGCGCAGCTCGTCCAGCAGGCCGGTTTCCCGGCGGGCGTGCTGAACCTGGTGACGGGCCTGGGCGGCGAGGCCGGGGCGGCCCTGGCGGCGCATCCGGACGTCGACAAGGTGGCCTTCACCGGCTCGACCCCGACCGGCCGGGCGATCCTCGACGCGGCCAAGGGCAACCTCAAGAAGGTCAGCCTGGAGCTGGGCGGCAAGTCGCCGGTGGTGATCCTGCCGGACGCGGACCTGGATCTGGCCATCCCCGGCGCGGCCAACGCCATCTTCTTCAACGCCGGCCAGGTGTGCGTGGCCGGCTCGCGGCTCTACGCCCACCGCTCGGTCTATGACCGGGTGGTCGAGGGCGTGGCGGCCCAGGCCAAGGGGCTGCAGCTGGGTCACGGCCTGGATCCGGCGACCCACATGGGCCCGCTGGTGTCGCGCAAGCAGGCCGACCGCGTGGCCGGCTTCGTCGCCGGCGCGGCGGCGGCCGGGGCCGAGGTGCTGACCGGCGGGCTGCAGGGCGGCGACGAAGGCACGTTCGTCACCCCGGCCGTGGTGGCCCGCGTGACCCCCGACATGGCCATCGTCCGCGAGGAGGTGTTCGGCCCCGTGGTGGTCGTGCAGGCCTATGACGAGATCGACGAGGTGGTCGCCGCCGCCAACGACAGCGAATACGGCCTGGCCGCCAGCGTCTGGACGGAAAGCCTGTCGCACGCCCACCGCCTGTCGCGCCGCATCAAGGCCGGCACCGTCTGGATCAACTGTCACTCGATGTACGACAACGCCCTGCCGATCGGCGGGGTGAAGGCCTCGGGCTGGGGGCGCGACAGCGGCCAGGTCGCCCTTGACGGCTACCTGGAATGGAAGACGGTCTGCGCGGTCGTCTGATGGCCCTGGACATTGTCGAGATCGCCGTCGGCGATCGCATCCTCGGGCTTGCCGTGGCGCGGCCCGCGGGGCCGGCCAAGGCGGCCGTTTCGTTCTCGCACGGGGCCTTCTCGGCGCCGGGCAAGTATGCGGCCCTGCTGGAGGGCTGGGCGGCGCGGGGCCTGCTGGTCGCCGCGCCCCTGCACGTGGACAGCACCGACCATCCGCAGCGCGAGGCTTACGACCAGGCCGCCGTCTGGCGTACGCGCCTGGAGGATCAGGCCGCGACCCTGGACTGGCTGGCCGGGCAGGGGCGCTCTTTAGCGGGGAGTTGGGGCCTCGCCGCCGCCGGCCACTCGTTCGGCGCGCTGCCGGCCCTGGCGGCCGGCGGGGCCAGC
>JASGDR010000307.1:0-7599 GCA_047607095.1 Caulobacter sp. | reverse complement strand
CTACAACCTCGAACGCCCACACTCAGGCATCAAAGGCCTCACGCCCTGGCAGCGTGCGAACAACCTTCTTGGAAACGACATCTAGCGGCCCTTTTCCGGCGCGCGGAAGAGCGATTTCTCAGTCGATTTCGAAGGTGTCGAGAGCCGGCGGGGGCGGCGCGGGCTTGGCCTGGGCGGGCGGCGGCGAGGCCGCCGCGCGGCTTTCGGCGGCCAGCAGGGCCGAGACCCGCTTGAGCAGGTCGGCGGCGGTGAACGGCTTGACGATGTAGCCGTTGGCTCCGTCGTTCAGGGCCTGCTTGACGGTTTCGATGTCGCCGCGGGCGGTGATCATCATGACCGGGGTGCGCAGGCGGCGAAGCCGGCGGATGACGCGCAGGGCTTCCAGGCCGCTCATGCCGGGCATCTGGATGTCGAGCAGCACCAGGTCGGCCCGGGCGTGGCCCAGGGTCTCCAGGCCGATCGCGCCGTTGGGCGCGCCCGAGACGCGGTGTCCGGCCTGGCTCAGCACCAGGTCGACGAACTCGCGGATCAGCGGGTCATCGTCGATCACCAGGATAGAGTGCGGCATCGGCGGGCTTTCGGGGGACGCGTCGGGAACTCGACCGATTATAGCGCGCGCCGCCGTCGCGCCGCACCCCCGCCTGCGCGATTGAGGGGCGGGCGCGCTCTATTGTCGCGCTCGGCGCGGCGTCGCGCGAGCGCCGAGGTTCGACGCGCCGGCTTGGCGAGCGATGCGGAAACGGGCATGACCGCCTGCCCGGCTCCGGAAAAGGGCCGCCAAGAGACCGTCGATGTCCGTCGCCGCCGATCGTTCGCCCCTGCTGGACCGCGCCCTGCTGCCGCGCTTCGGCCTTCTGTGCCTGGGCATCTGGCTGAACGCCGCCGACACCCTGGTCACCGCCACCATCATGCCCAGCGTCGCCCGCGAGATCGGCGGCCATCAGTATTTCGGCTGGTCGGTGGCGGCCTATCTGATGGGGTCGATCGTCGCGGGGGCGTGCAGCGGCAAGCTCTCGCAGGGGCTGGGCCTGCGGCGCGCCACCGCCTGCGCCGGCGTGGTCTACGTCCTGGGCTGCGCCATGAGCGCGCTGGCGCCGGAATTCGTCACCTTCGTCGCCGGACGCCTGATCCAGGGCCTCGGCGCCGGGGCGGTGGTGGCCCTGTGCTATGTCGCCATCACCGCGCTCTTTCCCGAAAAGCTGTGGCCGCGCGTCTACGGCGCGGTGGCGGGCGTCTGGGGCGGGGCGACCCTGCTGGGGCCGCTGCTAGGCGGGGCGTTCGCCGCCGCCGGCTTCTGGCGGGGGGCGTTCTGGGCCTTCGTCGCGCAGGGCGTGATCTTCATCGTCGCGGTGCTGGCCATGCTGCCGGGCGAGAAGCGGGGCGAGGTCCGCACGCGCATTCCCAGCCGCCAACTGGCCCTGCTGGTGATTGGCGTCAGCCTGATCGGCGCGGCCGGGGTCACGGCCTCGCCGACGACGGCGGCGACCTGCGCGGTGCTCGGCGTCGCCGCCATGGCCGCCATGCTGGCGGTCAACCGCGCCTCGCCCGACCGGCTTCTGCCGCGCGGCGCGGCCGATCTCTCCACCGCCACCGGCCTTGGCCTGCTGGTCATGTTCGCCTGCGAGGCGGCGGCCATCGGCTTCACGGTCTACGGCCCGGCCTTCATCCAGGCCCGGCACGGCGCCTCGCCGCTGGTCGCCGGTTACGTCACCGGCGGGGTCGCCGCGGGCTGGACGGTCTGCGCCATGCTGGTGGGACGACTGAAGGCCGAGCGCGAGCCCCTGGCCATCCGCGCCGGCGCACTGCTGATCCTGGCCGGGGTCGTCGCCTCGGCCCTGGCGGTCACTCGCGGCGGCCTGTGGAGCACGGGCCTGTCCCTGCTGGCGGTGGGCTGCGGTTTTGGCCTGTGCTGGGCGTTCCTGGCCCGCCGCACCATCGCCGGCGCGCCGGCCGAGGAGCAGGCCCTGGCCTCGTCGGCCGTGCCCACGGTGCAGCTGATCGGCGGCGCGACGGGATCGGCCGCCGCCGGGGCCATGGCCAACCTGCTCGGCTTCGGCCGCGGCATCGACCCGGCCGAAGCCTTCGCCCACGGCCCCTGGCTGTTCGGCGCCTTCGCGCCCCTGGCGGTGGTCGGCGCCTTCGCGGCCTGGCGGCTGGCGCGCGACTGACGCCTTGCGGCGAGGCGCCGAGGCGGCCACAACGCCGGGATGACCGCCGACCTCCGCTTCGCCGACGCCGTTTCCGCCGATCGCCGCGACCAGATCGCCCGCCGCCTGGCCGACATCGCCCGCGAGGAGGGCGTGCGTGTGCTGCTCGCGGTGGAATCGGGTAGCCGCGCCTGGGGTTTCCACTCGCCCGACAGCGACTATGACGTCCGCTTCGTCTACGCCCGGCCGATCGCCGACTATCTGTCGCTGACGCCGCCCCGTGACGTCATCGAGCGACCGATCGACGATGATCTCGACATCGGCGGCTGGGACGTGGCCAAGGCGCTGCGGCTGGTGGCGCGAGGCAACGCCGTGGTCTCCGAATGGCTATCCTCGCCGATCCTCTATACCGAGGACGCCGACTTTCGGTCGGTGTTCGAGCCGATCGCCCAGGCCTGGCGCGACCTGCACGGCGATGTCGCCCACTATCATGGCCTGGCCCGCCGCCAGTGGGGCAGTTTCATCGAGGGGCGCGAGGAAGTGCGCCTGAAGAAGTACTTCTATGTCATCCGCCCGGCGGTGGCCCTGCAGTGGCTGCGCGAACGGGGCGATGCGCAGCCGCCGATGAGCCTGCCGCGCTTGTTGGACCATGTGCGCCTGCCGCCCGAAACCGCCGAGGCCTTGGAAGACCTGCGTCGCCGCAAGCAGGCGGCCGGCGAGACGGTCGGCGTCGGCGCCCGCATCCCGGCCATCGACGCCTATGTGCGCGAACAGATGGCCTGGGCGGTCGGAGCCAAGCCGTCGGTCGCGCCCCGCGATCCGGCCCTGTGGGCGCGAACGGAGGCGGCGTTTCGAGCGCTGGTCGGCTTTGAGGGCTGAAGGCGTCTCAGCGGTCGCTTGAACTGCTGAGCGCGATCAGCGCCAGAGCGGGGTTCTGGGCGACGACGAGCATCGACACGGCGGCCAGGGCGGTGTCGTCGCGGCCGTCGGTCTCGGTGGCCGCGCCGGGGATCGGCGCGACGATGGACTCGGGCGGAGCCTCCGGCGCGGGGCCGGCCTTCAGGTCTGGGCGATAGCGGAAGATCTCGTCGCGGATGGCGTCGACGCCGAGCGCCAGCGGCGTCAGGTCGATCTCGACGTCGGTTCCGACGGCGCGGTCGGCGGCGTCCAGGCCCGGCAGCGCGTTGGGGCCGAGCCGCAGGCCGAGCTTGCCCGGACGATGGCGGACGCGCGGGCGAACCGCCTGCAGGACCGGCCAGGGAATGGTGCAGCCCAGTTCGCGGCTGTAGAGGCCGGCCGCGTCGATCCGCAGCTCGATCCAGTCCTCCAGCGGCGGCCGCCGCCAGGCCAGCCAGCCGAAACCGGCGCTGACGGCCAGGGCGTAGACCACGCCCCAGGCGTCGCCGTACCACCAGGATTGCCCGGCCAGCAGCAGGCCGATGGCGAGGCCGCCGAAGGGAACGCGGCGTTTCCAGCGCGCCTGGAACAGGGTCTTGCGGCCGGCGCGCCACACGCCCGGTTCGGGTTGGTCGGGCGCGTCCTCCTTGCGGTTGGCGAACCAGAAGGCGGCGCCTGAAGCCAGGCCGGCGACGAACAGCGGCGGGGCGACCTCCGGCGATCCGCCCCAGACCCCCAGCATCAGGCCGCACCAGATCGCCGTGGTCGCCATCTCGTGCGCCAGTTCGCGGGTGGGCAGGTTCGTCTGCACGCCGTTCGCGACCTTGTGCAGCGGGCTCACGCCGTCCGAACCGCGATCGGCCGGGTCGTCTGGATCGTCGGGGCGCGCATCGCTCATCATCCTAGGGTAGCTTGGCCGCGTCGGCGTTCAACCCGCTTCCGCCGGCGCCGTCGCCGTCGCCTCGACCAGCCGCACCACGTCGCCCATGATCTGCGTGATCCTGAAGTCCTTGGGCGTGTAGATCCGCGCCACGCCCATCTGCTTGAGGATCAGGGCGTCGGCCTCGGGGATGATGCCGCCGGCCACGACGGGCACATGCTCGAGCCCTTCGGCCCGCATCAGGCGCACCACCTCCTGCACGAGATCCAGGTGCGAGCCCGACAGGATCGACAGGCCCACGACGTGGGCGCGGCTGTCCTTGGCGCGGCGGACGATCTCCTCCGGCGTCGAGCGGATGCCGTCATAGACGACTTCCATGCCGCAGGCGCGGGCGCGGGTGGCGATCTGCTCGGCGCCGTTGGAATGGCCGTCCAGGCCCGGCTTGCCGACGAGGTAGGTCAGGGTGCGCCCCAGAACCTCGGAGACCCGCTCGACTTCCTTCTTCACGGCCTCGACGTCTTCGGCCTCGCCGGTGGAGACGACGACGGCGACGCCCGTCGGACCGCGGTACTCGCCGAACACCTCGCGCAAGGCTCCGGCCCACTCGCCGGTGGTGACCCCGGCCTTGGCGGCGGCGATCGAGGGCTCCATGACGTTACGGCCATCGATCGCGGCGGCCCTGAGGTCGGCCAGGGCCGTCTCGACGGCGGACGGATCGCGGGCGGCGCGCCAGGCCTGGATGCGGGCGACGACCTCGGCCTCCAGCTTGGGATCGACGGTCTCGATGTTTCCTTCACCGGCCGACAGCGGCGAGGGTTCGCTGTCGGTCCAGCGGTTGACACCGACCACGGTCAGCTCGCCGGTCTCGACGGCCCGAACGCGCCTGGCGTTCGAGGCCACCAGCTGCGCCTTCATGTAGTCGATGGCGTCGGCCGCGCCGCCCATCTCGTCGATCAGGGCCAGCTGCTCCAGCGCCCCCTTCGAAAGCTCGGCGACCTTGGCCTCGACCACGTGGCTGCCGGCGAACAGATCCTCGTATTCCAGGAGGTCGGTCTCGTAGGCCAGCACCTGTTGCAGGCGCAGCGACCACTGCTGGTCCCAGGGGCGCGGCAGGCCCAGCGCCTCGTTCCAGGCCGGCAGCTGCAGGGCCCGGCAGCGGGCGTCCTTGCTGAGCGTCACCGCCAGGGCCTCGATCAGGATGCGGTAGACGTTGTTCTCGGGCTGCGGCTCGGTGAGGCCAAGGGAGTTGACCTGCACCCCGTAGCGGAAGCGGCGGGCCTTCCTGTCCTGCACGCCGTAGCGCTCGAGCAGGATCTCGTCCCACAGCTTGGTGAAGCTGCGCATCTTGCAGAGCTCGGTGACGAACCGCACCCCGGCGTTGACGAAGAAGCTGATCCGCGAGGCGACGATCTCGAAGTCTTCTTCCGGAACCTGGCCGCCGGCGCGGACGGTGTCGAGCACGCTGATCGCCGTGGCCAGGGCGAAGGCCAGCTCCTGCTCCGGCGTCGCGCCAGCCTCCTGCAGGTGGTAGCTGCAGACGTTCATCGGGTTCCACTTCGGAACCTCGCGATAGCACCAGGCGATCATGTCGCCGATCAGCCGCAGGCTCGGCCCGGGCGGAAAGATGTAGGTGCCGCGGCTCAGGTACTCCTTGATGAGGTCGTTCTGGGTGGTGCCCTGGAGAAGCTTCCTGTCGGCCCCCTGCTCGTCGGCCAGCGCCACGTACATCGCCAGCAGCCAGGCGGCCGGGGCGTTGATGGTCATGGAGGTGTTCATCTTCTCCAGCGGGATCTCGCTGAAGAGGGCGCGCATGTCGCCCAGATGGCTGATCGGCACGCCGACCTTGCCGACTTCGCCGCGTGAGAGCACGTGGTCGGGGTCGTAGCCGGTCTGGGTGGGCAGGTCGAAGGCGACGGAGAGGCCCGTCTGGCCGCGCGCCAGGTTCGAGCGATAGAGCGCGTTGGATTTCTGCGCCGTCGAGTGGCCGGCATAGGTGCGGAAGATCCACGGCGGATCCGGCGCGTGCTGATAGGCCTTGTCCGACATCCTCGCGCTCCCGGCGGTCTTTTATGATTATCGCCGGATGATGCGCCCGTGCTGGGTGCGGTGCAATATGAGGCTTCGCAGGTGCGAGGGTGGCCGAGCGCGAACCTCATGGAACCTCCCCCACAGGGGGAGGTTCCTTTGGGCGCGGCTATTCCCGGCTGAAGTTCTCCGGCACCTGCGGGTTCGGCCCCGCCTTGCCCCACAGCACGATCTCGTTGCCCCAGGGGTCGCGGAAGGCGTGGTTGTAGCCGTTGAACTCGGCCCAGTAGTGGTCGCGCCAGAGCAGGGTGGCGCCCAGGCTTTCGGCGGTTCCCAGGATTCGGTCGGCGCTGTCGTCGTCGCCGATCAGGATCCAGATGCGCGGCTTGCGGCCGTCGGTCGAAAGCGTGCGGGGCTCGACACCCTCGCTCGCCGGATGCGGTCGGGCGTTGGCGGCGTCGAAGATGCCAAGGTGCAGGTTGCCGATCTGGCTGTCGCTGCCGTCGGGGTTCTTGAACTGACCGCCCGGGACCATGCGGTGATAGATCCCCTGCGGCCGGGCGTCGTTCTGCCAGCCGAACACCTCAGCATAAAACTCGCCGGCCTTGGCGGGATCGTCGCTGGCCAGGTCGACGAAGATCAGGGTGTTGGTCACGGCGGGGTCCTTTGGATCAATCGAAGGCGATGGAAAGGGAGAGCTCCCGCCAGGCGTCGATATCGGCCTTCAGGCCGTTGGCGGCGTAGGCGGCGTATTTCAGGGCGTCTTCGCCCAGCAGCAGGTGCAGCGGCGGGTCTTCCGCGTCGACCACCGCCAGCACGGCCAGGGCGGCCTTGGCCGGATCGCCCGGCTCGGACCCGGCGTGGTCGGCCATGATCCGTTCGGCGTCGCGGGCCAGGCCTTCGTAATCGGCCAGCTTTTCGGCGACGATGGTCTTGGAGCCCTTGGCGAAGCTGGTGCGCAGGCCGCCGGGGGCGACGTTGATCACCTTGATGCCCAGCTCCGCGACCTCGGCCGCCAGCGACTGGGTCAGGCCCTCCAGCGCCCACTTGCTGGCGCAGTAGACGCCGGTGCCGGCCCAGACCGCCAGGCCCGAGACCGAGGTGATGTTGACGATCCGCCCCGCTCGCCGCGCCCGCATGGCCGGCAGCACGGCCTTGAGCACCGACAGGGGGCCGAAGACGTTGGTCTCGAACTGGGCGCGGACCTCCTCCAGCGAGGCTTCTTCCACCGCGCCGACCAGGCCGTAGCCGGCGTTGTTGACCAGCACGTCGATCACGCCGGTCAGGGCCTGCGCGGCCTTCACGGCGTTCTCGACGGCGACCGGGTCGGTGACGTCCATGACCAGGCCGTGGGCGCGGCCGGGCGCCAGGGCCTCGAAGGCTTCGACGTCGGCTTTCCTGCGCACCGTGCCGGCGACGACGTCGCCCCGCGCCAAGGCGGCCGCTGCGATCTCGCGCCCGAGCCCGCCGGACACGCCGGTGATCAGCCAGGTCTGGGTCATGAAGGGGAACTCCGAAGGTCTAGGCAGGCGCAACAAACCAGATCCTCCCCCTCTGGGGGAGCTGTCGGCGAAGCTGACTGAGGGGGGGGGGGGGGGGGGGGGGGGGGGGGGGGGGGGGGGGGGGGGGGGGGGGGGGGGGGGGGGGGGG
>JASGDR010000306.1:0-4515 GCA_047607095.1 Caulobacter sp. | reverse complement strand
CCGAGGCCCCCAAGCCCGCGCCGGCCGCGCCGCCGGCGACGTCGCGTTCGAGCGCGGTTCCGGCCGCGCCGCGCAAGGGAGCCTGACCCCATGACCGGCCTGATCGATTTCTACATCGCCCACCCCTTCTGGCTGTGGCTGTCGGTCGCGGCCGCGTTCCTGGCGATCGAGGTGGGCACCGGCACCGGCTGGCTGCTATGGCCGGCCGCCTCGGCGGCCGTGATCGGCGTCGTCGCCCTGCTGCTGCCCACCAGCCTGCCGGTGGAGATCGCCCTCTTCGCCGTGCTGACCATCGCCTCGACCTACCTGGCCCGCCGCTTCCTGCGGCCGGCCCTGGCCGGGCCCGATCCCGACCTCAACGACCCCACCCTGCGCCTGCTCGGCCGCCCGGCCGAGGTGGTCACGCCGTTCGAAAACGGCCGCGGCCGGGTCTTCGTCGACGGCAAGGAGTGGGCCGCCCGGACGGAAGACGAGGCCGCCCCGGAGACCGGCGCGCGGGTCTCGGTGGTCGGCGTGCACGGGGCGGTGCTGACGGTGCGGTGAGGTCGCCGCCGGCGAAGGAGCAGAACGGATGAGGTCACGAAACCCCGCCAGGCATGTGCTCTACGCCGGCGTCGTGCTGGTGGTCGCGACCGGCATACTGGCGCAGAAGCTGACAGGCGACGGCCGGATCACGGCCGCGGCCATGGCCGTCGCCCTGGTCGTCGCGGCGGTCGGCTGTCTGCGCGCCGCCCGCTGCCCGCGATGCGGATCCTTGGTCACGGCCCAGGAGAACGCCTATTGGCCCAGGACCTGCCCGACCTGCAATCGCGACCTGCGGCGGAACGCAGGCCGGGACGGCGACAGCGCCTGATCCCCGAACCCTTCCATCGATAGTCGCCAGCTGGACGACGTGGCGAACGCAAGTACGAATGGGGCACTGGCGGCTCGCGCTTCGTACGCCTATCTGGCGCGGGACCGCACGCGATCTGAAGGAAACGAACGGGTGGAACCCATCATCACGGTGTCGGGTCTGACCAAGACCTACGCCTCGGGCCACCAGGCCCTGAAGACCGTCGACCTGGAGATTCGGCGCGGCGAGATCTTCGCCCTGCTGGGTCCGAACGGCGCCGGCAAGACCACGCTGATCAGCATCATCTGCGGCATAGTGCGGGCTTCGACCGGGACCGTCGTCGCCGACGGCCACGACATCGCCCGCGAATACCGCCCGGCCCGCACCAAGATCGGCCTAGTGCCGCAGGAGCTGACCACCGACGCCTTCGAGACCGTCTGGGCCACCGTCACCTTCAGCCGCGGCCTGTTCGGCAAGCCGGCCGACCCGGCCCTGATCGAGAAGATCCTTCGCGACCTGTCGCTGTGGGACAAGAAGGACGCCAAGATCATGACCCTGTCGGGGGGCATGAAGCGGCGTGTGATGATCGCCAAGGCCCTTTCGCACGAGCCCTCGATCCTGTTCCTCGACGAACCCAGCGCCGGCGTCGACGTCGAGCTGCGCCGCGACATGTGGGAGATGGTCCGCAAGCTGCGCGAGACGGGCGTGACCATCATCCTGACCACCCACTACATCGAGGAGGCCGAGGAGATGGCCGACCGAGTGGGCGTGATCCGCAAGGGCGAGATCATCCTGGTCGAGGACAAGGCCGTGCTGATGCGCAAGCTGGGCAAGAAGCAGCTGACCCTGCACCTGCAGGCGCCGCTGGAAGCCGTGCCGCCGGGCCTGTCGGACTACGCCCTCGAGCTGGCCGACGAAGGCCGCGAGCTCGTTTACAGCTTCGACGCCCAGGCCGACGAGACCGGCATCGCCCCGCTGCTGCGCCGGCTGAACGCCGAGGGGATCGACTTCACCGACCTCAACACCCGCCAGAGCTCCCTGGAGGAGATCTTCGTCAGCCTGGTGAAGGACCGGCCATGAACATCCACGCCATCGCCGCCATCTACCGTTTCGAGATGGCGCGGACGTTCCGCACCCTGCTGCAGAGCATCGCCTCGCCGGTGCTGTCGACCTCGCTCTATTTCGTGGTGTTCGGCGCGGCCATCGGCTCGCGCATGACCTCGGTGGACGGCGTGCCCTACGGCGCCTTCATCGTGCCGGGCCTGATCATGCTGTCGATCCTGACCGAAAGCCTGTCGAACGCCTCGTTCGGCATCTACATGCCCAAGTGGTCGGGCACGATCTACGAGGTGCTGTCGGCCCCCGTCTCGCCGTTCGAGATCGTGCTGGGCTATGTCGGCGCGGCGGCGAGCAAGTCGTTGATGCTGGGCGTGATCATCCTGGCCACGGCGCGCCTGTTCGTGCCGTTCGAGATCGCCCACCCGCTGTTCATGGCCGCCTTCCTGGTGCTGACGGCGGTGACCTTCAGCCTGTTCGGCTTCATCATCGGCGTCTGGGCCGACAGCTGGGAAAAGCTGCAGATCGTGCCCTTGCTGGTGATCACGCCCCTGACCTTCCTGGGCGGCAGCTTCTATTCCATCGACATGCTGCCGGGGATCTGGCGGACGGTGTCGCTGTTCAACCCCGTGGTCTACCTGGTCAGCGGCTTCCGCTGGAGCTTCTTCGGCACGTCGGACGTCGGGGTGGGCATCAGCCTGGCCGCGACGGTCGGGGTGCTGGCCCTGTGCCTGGCGGTGATCGGTTGGATCTTCAAGACCGGGTATCGGCTGAAGCAGTAGGGGCGCGGCGCCCGGCGAGAACCTCGTCCTTCGACAGGCTCAGGATGAGGTTCTCTACTGCTCGGCCCATGCATTGGTCCTCACCCTGAGCGCGTCGAAGGGCGAGGACCACGCACGGGATCTACGTCAGTAACTGGCCCGCAGGGTGAACGAGACCGCTCGGGCGTCGCCGGGGGTGCCGACCACCAGGCCGGAGTTGCCCGAGACCACGGTGATGTTCTGCAGGTACTCGGCGTCGAAGGCGTTGCGCACCGAGACGAAGGCCTCCCAGCCGGCTTCCGACTTGAAGCCCGCCCGCAGGTTGACGATCTCGTAGGCCTTGATGACCGTGTAGCGGGAGTCCGAGCTGTCGGCGTAGTAGTTGGAGCGGAAGCTCGCATCGACGCCGGCATAGACCTCGCCCGACAAGCGGCCCAGGGTCGCGTCCCGGCGATACTCGGCGCCGGCCGAACCGGCCCACTTCGACAGGCCCGGCAGCGGACGGCCCGACAGGTCGCACTGGGCGGTCGAGGCGCCGATCTTCTCCAGCGGGCACGGCCCGTTCTTGAAGTCGGCGTACTTGCCCTCGGTCCAGGCCAGGTTGCCGTAGAACTTGAAGCCGCCGATCGAGCGGGTGGGGGCGTCGAGCACCCCGCCGCGCACCTCGACCTTGGCCACGTTGGCCAGGTAGCCGCGCAGGGCCCCCGGACCGCTGTCGACGACGTTGGCCTGGTAGTCCTTCACGTCGGTGGCGAAGAGCGCCAGGTTGGCCGTCAGCAGGCGTTCGAACCACTGGGTCTTCAGGCCGACGTCGATGGTCGACACCTTCTCCGGACGGATCACCGCCGCCGAGGTCGACACCGTGTTGCTGCTGGTCAGCGGCAGCGACGTCATGTTGATGCCGCCCGACTTGTTGCCGCTGGAGACGGTGGCGTAGGCGTTGATGTCGTCGGTCAGCTCGTAGACCACGGCGATCTGGCCCGACCAGGCGCCGTCGTCGGTCTTGGCCGTGAAGCTCTGCGGCCGGGCGATGCCGAGGCGGCGGTTGATCAGGGTGGTGTCGGTCGTGGTCGAACCGCCCGTGGTGGTCTGGACGTAGGCGCCGTCCTTCTTCTCCTGGGTGAAGCGCACGCCGGGCGTGACGCTGAGGCGGTCGTTGACCTTCCAGGTCAGCTGGCCGAAGGCGGCGTAGCTGGTGGTGTCGATCGTGCTGTCGTTGAACACCGTGTAGCCGTCGAGCAGGGACGAGGGCGAGTTGGTGCCCGGCAGCAGCCAGTACGAGGCGTCGCTGCCGTACTCGGTGACGCCGTGGGTCGTGACGTTCTGGTCGAAATAGTAGAGGCCCACGGTCCAGTCGAAACGCTCGCCGGCGTTGTTGGAGAGGCGGAACTCCTGGCTGAACTGCTTCTGGTGCGAGGGGTTGTTGGAGCGGCGGGTGACGTCCAGCGCCGTGTAGTCGCGGTCGTTGCGCGGCTCCCAGTCCCATTCGCGGTGGGCGGTGACCGAGGTCAGGGTCACGGGGCCGAAGTCGTAGTCGACCACCGCCGACAGGCCGTTGACCCACTGGTCGGCCTGGATCGGATCGTCGATGTCGGAGATCCGGTCATAGGGGTTGGTGCTGGCGACCGTGTAGTTCTTGCCGGCGGCCAGGGCGGCGTACTGCTGGGCGGTCGGCTTCAGGGTCGCGCCGACCGTGACATAGACCTGGGTGCAGCACTCGGGCTGCTGGACGGCGTAGTCGCCGTAGAGCCGGACGGTCAGCTGTTCGCTGGGAGTGAACTTCAGCTGGCCGCGATAGCCGGTGCTGGCCCGCGCGTTCTGCCAGGTGTTGCTCTTGGGATTGTAGAGGTCGCCGTCGCGCCAGGT
>JASGDR010000305.1:0-9751 GCA_047607095.1 Caulobacter sp. | reverse complement strand
CTCGAGAAGCCGTCCCCGCTTAGCGGGCGAACTTTTGGAACTTGATCCGCTTGGGGATCAGGCTGTCGGCGCCCAGGCGGCGCTTCTTGTCTTCCTCGTACATTTCGAAGTTGCCTTCGAACCATTCGACGTGGCTGTCGCCTTCGAAGGCCAGGATGTGGGTCGCCAGGCGGTCCAGGAACCAGCGGTCGTGGCTGATGACCACGGCGCAGCCGGCGAACTCTTCCAGCGCCTCTTCCAGGGCCTGCAGGGTTTCGATGTCCAGGTCGTTGGTCGGTTCGTCGAGCAGGATCAGATTGCCGCCGGTGGCCAGGGTCTTGGCCAGGTGGACACGGTTGCGCTCACCGCCCGACAGCAGGCCGACCTTCTTCTGCTGGTCGCCGCCCTTGAAGTTGAAGCTGCCGACATAGGCGCGGCTGTTGATTTCGCGCTTGCCGACGACCATCACGTCGGTGCCGCCGCTGACCTCTTCCCAGACCGTCTTGTTCGGGTCGAGGGCGTCGCGCGACTGGTCGACATAGGCCAGCTTCACGGTCTCGCCGACCTTGACGGTGCCTTGATCGGGGGTCTCGCGGCCGGTGATCAGCTTGAACAGGGTCGACTTGCCGGCGCCGTTCGGGCCGATGACGCCGACGATGCCGTTCGGCGGCAGGCGGAACGACAGGTCCTTGAACAGCACCTTGTCGCCGTACTCCTTCTCCAGGCCGTTGACCTCGAGAACGACGTTGCCCAGGCGCGGGCCGGGCGGGATCTGGATATGGGCCTGGGTCTGGGCGGCGCGGGCGTTCTCCTGCGCGGCGACCATTTCCTCGTACGAGGCCAGACGGGCCTTCGACTTGGACTGACGGGCCTTGGGCGAGCTGCGGACCCATTCCAGTTCGCGGGTGAGCGCGCGCTGGCGGGCTTCCGATTCCGACTGCTCCTGGACGACGCGCTTCTGCTTCTGCTCGAGCCAGCCCGAGTAGTTGCCCTCGTAGGGGATGCCCTTGCCGCGATCCAGTTCCAGGGTCCACTTGGTGACCTGATCCAGGAAGTAGCGGTCGTGGGTCACGAGGATGACGCAGCCCGGGAACTCTTCCAGGTGGTGCTGCAGCCAGGCCACCGACTCGGCGTCCAGGTGGTTGGTCGGTTCGTCGAGCAGCAGCATGTCGGGCTTGCTGAGCAGCAGGCGAGCCAGCGCGATGCGGCGCTTTTCACCGCCCGACAGGCTTTCGATGTTGCTGTCGTTGGGCGGGCAGCGCAGGGCGTCGATCGCCATCTCGATCTTGGAATCGATGTCCCACAGATCCTTGGCGTCGATGATCTCCTGGAGCTTGGTCATCTCCTCCATCAGCTCGTCGGTGTATTCCTCACCGAGCTGGGCCGCGAGTTCGTTGTACTTGTCGAAGACCTTCTTGTCCTCGCAGTCGGCGATGACGTTGCCCCAGACGTCCAGGGTCGGATCCAGCTGCGGCTCCTGCGGGAGGTAGCCGCGCTTGACGCCGTCGGCGGCCCGGGCCTCGCCGGAAAATTCCTTGTCGAGACCGGCCATCACCTTCAGCAGGGTGGACTTACCCGAGCCGTTGACGCCCACGACGCCGATCTTGGCGTCGGAATAGAACGACAGCCAGATGTTCTCGAAGACCTTCTTGCCGCCGGGATAGGCCTTGGTCAGGCCCTGCATCTGGAAAATGTATTGCTGCGCCATGAGGGGCTTTTCGTCTCTCGGGTCGGGTTCGGGGGGTCGGGCGCTCAAATAGCGGTTGGGGGCGATTTACGCAATCTCGGCCCCTTCACGCGTTCGTCGCCTTACTGTCGGCGAGCCGACAAATAACCGTCGTCGCCGTGTCGCTGATCGCCGGTAGGCGAGCCCCTAGACGCGCCTGGGGCGACCTTCCCCGCCCGGCGCACCAGGGGATAGAAAATGAAATCCGCTCTTCTGCTGAGCGCCGCCTTCGGCGCCCTCCTGCTCGCGGCTCCGGCCCTGGCCGCCGAAACGCCCGCCGAGCCCGCTCCGGCCGCGGCCGGCGACGCCGCCACCGAGGTCGAGGCCATCGTCGTCATCGGCCAGGGCCAGAGCCGCCAGATCCAGACGGTCAGCGACGCCGCCGTGGCCCTCGAGGCCGCCGGCTCCAGCCCGCTGAAGGCCATCGCCAAGCTGCCGGGCGTGTCGTTCCAGTCGGCCGACGCCTTCGGTTCCTACGAATGGTCGACCCGCATCTCGATCCGCGGCTTCAACCAGAACCAGCTGGGCTTCACGCTGGACGGCGTGCCGCTGGGCGACATGAGCTACGGCAACCACAACGGCCTGCACATCAGCCGCGCCGTCGCCAGCGAGAACATCGGCAAGGTCGAGCTGGCCCAGGGCGCGGGCGCGCTGGGCGTGGCCTCGACCTCGAACCTGGGCGGCACGCTGCAGTTCTTCTCGCGCGATCCGTCCCAGGAACTGGGCGCCCAGCTGAACGTCACCGGCGGTTCGGACGCCATGCGCCGGGTGTTCGCCCGCTTCGAGACCGGCGCGCTGGACCAGCTCGGCGGCCTGCGCGCCTACGTCTCGGTCGTCGACCAGAAGAGCGACAAGTGGAAGGGCGGCGGCGAGCAGAAGCAGCGCCAGTACGACGCCAAGGCCGTCCTGCCGCTGGGCGAAGGCTCGCTGACCGGCTTCTACCACCGCTCGGAACGCCGCGAGCAGGACTACCAGGACATGTCGTTCGAGATGATCAAGCGTCTCGGCCGCGACTGGGACAACGCCCAGCCCAACTGGGCCCTGGCGATCGCCGCCGCCCGCGCCTACCAGACCGGGACCGCCCTGCCCTCGCCCTACGCCTCGATCGACGACGCCTACTACGCCGGCGCCGGCATCCGCGACGACGACCTCTACGGCGCCAGCCTCAGCCTGCCGTTCGGCGAGCGCGTCAAGTTCGACGCCACCGCCTACCAGCACAAGAACCGGGGTCAGGGCCTGTGGTACACGCCCTACGTCGCCAGCCCCGGCTTCGGCGCGACCGGCTCGGACGCCGCCCCGCTGTCGATCCGCACCACCGAGTACGACATCGATCGCGGCGGCCTGACCGCCGGCCTGTCGGTCGAGCTGGGCGCCCACACCATCAGCGGCGGATTCTGGACCGAGACCAACCACTTCAACCAGGCCCGCCGCTACTACGCCGAGACCGCCTCGGCCCCGTCCCGCGATCCCCTGGACTTCCAGGCCAACCCCTTCGCCACCCAGTGGCAATACCGCTTCCAGACCAAGACCCTGACCGGCCACGTCGAAGACAGCTGGACCGTCACCGAGGCCCTGAAGATCAATTTCGGCTTCAAGGCCATGAAGGTCGAAAACAGCGTCGAGACCGTGGTCGGCAGCGCGCTGTCGGGCTCGATCGAGAGCAAGGACACCTTCCTGCCGCAGGTCGGCTTCGTCTACGACCTGGGAACGGGCCTGGAGTTCTTCGGCGGCTATACCGAGAACATGGCCGCCTACGTCTCGGCCGCGACGGCCGGCCCGTTCGCCTCGCAGAGCCAGACGGTCGTCGACTACGTCGCCAAGACCCTGAACCCGGAAAGCTCCAAGACCTTCGAGGCGGGCGCGCGATACAGCCGCGGTCCGTTCCAGGGCGTGCTCGCGGTCTATGACGTCACGTTCGAGGACCGCCTGCTCAGCGCCTCGACCGCCTCGCCGATCCTGGGCCTGCCGGCCGTGCTGTCGAACGTCGGCTCGGTGAAGACCCAGGGGCTGGAACTGGGCGGCGAATACCGCCTGACCGACGCCTGGTCGGTCTACGCCGCCTACACCTACAACAAGTCGGAATATCAGGACGACGTCATCAACGGCAGCGGCGCCGTCGCGGCCCACACCGCGGGCAAGACCGTGGTCGACACGCCCGAGAACATGCTCAAGGGCGAGGTGAAGTTCGAGCAGGGCGGCTTCTACGCCAAGCTCGGCGTCAGCTACACCGGCGAGCGCTACTACACCTACGAGAACATCGGCGGAAAGGTCGACGGCTTCACCGTGGCCGACCTCACCCTCGGCTACAATTTCAAGGGCGAAGGCTGGACCAAGGGCCTTGAGATCCAGGCCAACGTCACCAACCTGTTCGACGAGGACTACATCTCGACCGTCGGCTCTGGCGGCTTCGTCAACAACGACACGGCCGGCACGACCATGACCCTGCTGCCGGGCGCGCCCCGCCAGGGCTTCGTGACCATCAAGAAGGCGTTCTAAGGCGTAGCGACTTCGAACCCCGCGCGGGGTCCTCGTCCTTCGACGGGCTCAGGATGAGGACCATTTACGGGCTCGGGCAGTAAAAAACCTCATCCTGAGCCTGTCGAAGGACGAGGTTTTCGTCTCAAACGCCGAATGTCGATCCGGCCAGGGACGCCCCGCTGGCATGAACCACCGCGGCCGGGAGGCGACTCCCGGCCGCGTTTTCGTTCAGCCTCCGAACCGCATGGCCACGTCGCAGCGCTCGTAGCGCGCCCCGAACAGGGCCATCACCTCGGCGTCGTGCACGAAGCCCAGCTTCTCGTAGAGGTGGATGGCGGGAGCGCACTTGGTGTTGGTCAGCAGGTAGAGCCGCTCGGCCGCCCCCATCGCGCGGGCCCGCTCGATCGCCTTGGCCAGCAGGAACTCGCCCACCTTGCGGCCGCGCGCCGCCTTCGACACGCCCATCTTCGTCAGTTCGAACCAGCCGTCCTTGGCCTTCATGATCGCGCAGGTTCCGACCACGCCCAGGTCGGGCGTCTGCGCGAACAGGATCGCCCCGCCCTTGTCGATGATCCGCTCGCGCGGGTTGGACAGCAGGTCGACGTCGTTGGGCTCCAGCGCGAACATCTCCTCGATCCATTCGGCGTTGATCCGATGGAACGGTTCGGCCAGGTCGTCGGCGAAGTCGCGCACCGTCATGTCCGGCGCCAGGGTGCGGTCGGTCAGCGACCGGCGATCCAGCTCGGCCTCGATCCCGGCGATGGCCGCCATCAGCGGCTGGTGACGCCCGCCGCACAGCGAGATCGCGGCGGCCTCCACCCGCGGCCAGAGCTCGTTTTCCAGCCGGTCCATCAGCGCCTCGCCGGCCGGGGTAAGGGACAGCAGCTTGTGCCGCTGGTCGCGCCCTTCCCGGCTGGCCTCGACCAGCCCCTGTTCGATCAGCGCCTGCAGGGCCCGCGTGGCGGTGGGCTGGCTGACGCGCAGGTGCTGGGCGATGGCCCCCACGGTGCGGGGCCCCTCGCGGCGCAGGACCGCCAGCAGCGGCTGCTGGCCCGGCTGCACCGGCAGGTCCATCGCCTGCAGGATCGCGCCGGCCTCGGCCTGCAACCGGTCGCCCAGCCGCTTCAGCCGGCTGCCCAGGAACAGAACGCCGAGTTCGGAGAGGGTGTCGGTCGTGGTCATGAGCGCCATCCGTCAGCATAAATATAGCTAGCTATATAGCTAGGCATGCATATGCCCGTCAATCCGGCGCCGAGCACGCACGGCGCATCGCGCGGGGTGCGGAAACAGGGGGATGGAAGAGAGGCCCTTCGCCCCTATTGCGTCGGCTTCAGGCGTTCGGCCCGGCGGCGCATGGCGGCCGCCAGTTGCAACAGGGCCAGGGCCGAGGCCTCGTCGCGCTCGGCCGCGCGCATGGTGTAGACGCGCGCCAGCACCACCAGCGCCTCGGGCCGGTCCAGCCCCTCGGCCCCGAACATTTCGGCGATCGACTGATCCAGCTCGACCAGCTGGTCGTCGGTCAGCAGGGCCAGCAGTTCGTCGTCGGTGAAGTCTTCGGGCGCGTTGCTCATTCGCCCGACATAGCAGACCTCGCGGCCGCTAGGCGACCTTGGGCGGCTTCGCCGAGACCGGACGCGGTTCGGCCAGCAAGGGCTTGAGGAGCTTCGAGAAGCTGCTGTAGGTGAAACCTCCCGAGTCGGCGTGGCGCACCACGCCCCGGCGGTCGATGACGAAACTGGTCGGCACGGCGTTGTCGATCTTGCCGTAGCCCTTGCCGATCAGCTGCTTGGCGAGCGGGAACGACAGCACCTTGGCCAGGTCCCGCAGGGCCTGCTCCGGCGGCGCGCTCTCGACGGTGATGGCGTAGATGCGCAGGCCCGCCCCCTTCCGCTCGCGCATGAACCGATCCATGGCCGGCATCTCGGCGCGGCAGGGACCGCACCAGGTGGCCCAATAGTTCAGCACCACGACGTCGCCGAACATCTCGCTCGACTTGATGACCTCGTGGTCGAAAGTGGTGACCGAGAACGGCGGCGCGACATCGCCCACGGCCGCCTGCTTGTCCTGCCCCCAGGTGAGGCTCGGCGCCGCGAGGCCGGTCGCGGCGCCGGTCGCCGCCAGGGCCGCCATAAGTTCACGCCGCTGCACGTGCCCTCCATACGCCCGCATGCCCTGCCGCGTTATCGCCAGGGTTGCTCTTGGTCAAGCTTGCTCGCGCATGCCCGACGACGACGAGGCGGCCGGGAGGGCGACCGTGAGGAAGCACGTTCACAGGCGCGCGCAAACCGCCTAGGTTCTGTCCATGGACCGTCACGCCTCCCTCGCTGCCATGTCCTCCATCGGCCGTCGCGGCCTGTTTCGCGAGGTCGAGCCGTTCTCCTTCGGCTGGCTATCGGTCGGCGGGCCTCACGAGATCTACTACGAGGAATGCGGCGCGCCGCGCGGCAAGCCGGCGGTGATCCTGCACGGCGGCCCCGGCGGGGCGATCAACCCGACCATGCGGCGGTTCTTCGATCCGTCGAGATGGCGGATGGCGCTGTTCGACCAGCGCGGCTGCGGCCGCTCGCGCCCCAACGCCAGCCTCGACGACAACACCACCTGGAGCCTGATCGCCGACATCGAGCGCCTGCGCGAGCATCTGGGCGTCGAGAAGTGGACCGTGTTCGGCGGCTCCTGGGGCTCCACCCTGGCGCTGGCCTACGCCATCAAGCATCCCGACCGGGTCGAGGGCCTCGTTCTGCGCGGCGTCTTCCTGCTGACCGAGAAGGAACTGGCCTGGTTCTACCAGGACGGTGCCTCGATGCTGTTCCCCGATGCGTGGGAACGCTTCCTGGCCCCGATCCCGGTCGAGGAGCGCGGCGACCTGATGGCCGCCTACCACAAGCGCCTGGTCCATCCCGACCGCCGGGTCCAAGCCGAGGCCGCCAACGCCTGGAGCCAGTGGGAGGGCGACACCATCTCGCTGCGCGGCCCCGAGGCCCGGCCGCCGAAGTTCAACGAGGAAGACTTCGCCATCGCCTTCGCGCGGATCGAGAGCCACTTCTTCGTCAATCGCGGCTTCTTCCCCGAAGACGGCTGGATCCTGAACAACATCGAGACGATCCGGCGCATCCCGGCCTGGATCGTCCAGGGGCGCTTCGACGTGGTCACGCCGCTCGCCAGCGCCTGGGCCCTGCACCGCGCCTGGCCCTCGGCCCATTTCGAGATCGTCTGGGACGCCGGCCACGCCTCGACCGAACCCGGCGTCATAGACGGCCTTGTCCGCGCCACCGACGCGGCGTTCGGGCGGTAGTCGCGACCAGCCGGACAGGAAACCAGCGATGCCCCCCGCCAAGCCTGGCCGGACCGCCAGGAACGTGCTGGCCTACGGATATCTTTTGGCCGTCGTCGCCGTGGTCGTCGGCGTCACATGGGTCAACCTGGAGCGCCAGCACCGCTTCCAGACCTGGACGCCCGACAAGAACACGACGCTCCACTACGTCGAGGGCCGGTTCCTGGACGACCTTTCCGCGCCCACCGATCTTCCCCTCACGATGAAGACGACCCAGGGGCGGACCATGACCTTCCGCTGCTACGCCAGCCGCGGCGGCGATGGCCGCCGGCGCGCCAACAACTGCCTGGCCGAGCGCGCGAGCGCGACCTCGGGCAAGGTCCTACGCGTCAAGTATTATACGAACCGCTATCCCGGCGGCGGCTTCGAGAACGTCATCCTCGAGACCGAGCTCGACGGACGGCTGATGTTCTACCAGAGCTTCGAAAACTCCTACGCCATCCGCTAACGCCCGCCGCGAGCATCGCGCCTCAGCCCCCCAGGTGCCTGCCGCGCCGCTTGATCGCCAGGCTCTCCCAACCGGCGACCGCCAGCAGCACCAGCGTCGTCAGCAGCGACAGCACCAGCGGCGAGACCGCCATCGCGGCCAGGGCCAGCAGCGCCAGCGCCGCCATGCCGGCGATCCTCGACGGCGACCAGATGCGGAACACCGCCTTCTTGAACAGCACCCCGCCCAGCAGGAACAGCAGCGGCCCGCCGATCAGGGCGGCGGCCGTCTTCGGGTCGGCGTGGCCGACCGGGTGGTGGATCACCCACTCGTCGCCGACCGCCGCCACGATGATCCCCGCCACCGGCAGCAGGTGGCTGTAGGTATAGGCCACCCGCGCCACCCGGCCCGGATCGTCGGAATGGCTGATCGCCTCGCTGGCGGCCTCGGCGGTGAACGAGAAATAGATCCACCACATGGCCAGGCTGGCGACGAACGACGAGACGAAGGCCAGGGTCACCGCCGGCGTCCAGTCCAGCCCCGCCGCGGTCGCGCCCATCACCAGGATCGACTCGCCCAGGGCGATGATCGTGAACAGGGCGCAGCGCTCGGCCAGGTGCGCCCCCTCCACCGTCCAGTCGGCGGTCCTGCTGCGGCCGAGGCCGGGCGTCCAGAAGCCGGCGGCGGGCGAAGCGTATTCGATGGCGATCGCCGCCGCCCAGCAGGCCAGCCGCAGCTCGTCGCGCAGTAGCCCCCCGGCGATCCACAACACGCCCGAGGCGCTCAGCCAGGCGCTGATCCGCAGGAAGTTCAGCCGCAGGCCCTGGTCGCCGCGCACGCACCACACGGTGAACAGGCTGCGCCCCACCTGGATCGCCACATAGGCCAGGGCGAACAGCAGTCCCCTGCCCTCGAAGGCCTGCGGGATCGACATCGCCAGCACCATGCCCGCGGCCATCACCGCGAACAGCATGATCCGCACCGGCGGCCGCTCGGGATCCAGCCAGTTGGTGACCCAGGCGGTGTAGACCCAGGCCCACCAGACGGCCATCAGCAGCAGGCCCGTCTCCAGCACGCCCAGCAGGCTGGGATGGCCGATCAGGCCGTGCGACAGCTGGGTGACGGCGAACACGAACACCAGGTCGAAGAACAGCTCGACATAGGTCACCCGCGCGTGGCCGCCCTCGCGCGTCCGCAGCAGCCCGCCGCCCCCGACACCGTCGCTCATGCCCTGCTCCTCGTCGCCCCGTGTTGAATCGGAAGGCTAGCCAGAACGAATTGGCGACTGAAGCGCTATCCTGGCATGACGCCGTTCGATCTCCTGAAAACCCGCGCCGCCGTCGTCGGCCTCCCCCTCGCCCTGACCTTCGGCGCGGTGGCGGGCATGGCCATGCAGATCGGCCCGCAGGACGCCCAGCCCGCGGCCTTCCTCGAGGTCCACGGCAGCCAGTACGCCGAGGCCGCGCCCATGGTCTGGCCCGCCGGCAAGGTTCCCGACTACGTCATCGGCCAGGATTTCCTGCGCCCGCCCCAGGACGAGACCCCGGTCGTGCTGACCTCGGCCGACCTCGTCGGCATGGGCCCCGAGATGGGCCTGATCGAACCGGCCTCCTACGAGCCCGCCGACCAGGACATCGTCTCGGCCTCCGGCGCGACCACCGCCGCCATGGATCAACCGGCCGACCCGCCCGAACCCGCCGACGCCCCGCGCACCCGCTACGCCTCGACCGGCGGCGACATCCTCGATACGCGCCTGCCGGAGGACGTGGTCGCCCCGCCGAAACCCGCCCCGACGGAGGTGGCGGCGTCG
>JASGDR010000304.1:0-6376 GCA_047607095.1 Caulobacter sp. | reverse complement strand
GGTGGTGCCGTCGACCGTGACCGTGCTGTCAGAACCGGTCAGAATGATGCCGCCGGCCACGTCGGACGAGACCACGACGGCCGAGCCGCCCTGCAGCAGGTTGTCGGCGTAGGAGGTGATCTTGGCCAGGGTCGAGGTCGCGCTGGCCCGGCTGGTGTAGCGATAGCCGGTGGCGTTGACGCTGCCTTCGATCGACAGCGTGCCGGAGACGGCGGAGTCCACCGAAAGGCCCACCGAATTCTCGCCCTGCACGCTGATCGAGCCCGACTGGGTGACGTTGCCCGTCACCCCGCCCGAGATCTTGATGCCCGTGCTGTCGTCGCCGACGAGCGAGATCGAGCCGCTGTTGATCAGGTTCCCGATCAGCGGCGATTCCAGCAGGATGCCGTAGGAGTCGTTGCCCTCGATGGTGATCGAGCCGCTGTTCTCGACGTCGCCGGTGAAGGCGTCGGTTCCCTTCAGATAGATGCCGTAGCGGCCCGAGCCCTCGGCGAAGGCGCCGTGGACGATGCTCGAGGTGGTCGTGGCCGAGTAGTCCTCGGTCAGCGAGATCGTGCCGTCGTTGGTCACCGAGCCGGTATTGCCGCCCAGCACCAGGATGCCGATCGAGTCGGAGACGTCTTCCGAGCTCAGCGTGCCGTTGTTGGTGACGGTGTTGCTGCTGTCGAGCGTGACGATCGCACCCGAGGTCGACAGGGTGATGGCGCCGGCCGTGGTGATCTTGACGTCGTCGGCCGTGCCGTCGCTGGCCGTCGAGGTGGCGATGGGCGTGGTGCGGGAGCTGCTGCTGATCGTCTTTTCAGCATGCGCCACGGGGCCGACCGCAAGCAGCGGCGCGGTCGCCACGGTCGCGATCAAGGTCAGTCTCTTCATGACGCGTCTCCTGTACGAGCGCGTCGATAGGGAACCTGTGCAGCGAGACGATGGCCCCGGATTTACGGCGAAGCTACGAGAACCGCGTTCTCTGCAAGGATCGGCCGATTGCTGCAAGAGTTGGTCATGAGCACGCCATCTGGAAAGGTTTTCTTGCAGCGCTCGCGCCCCGGAGCCTCCCCCAGTCCGACGGCGCCCCGGCCTTCGGGCCGGCGACGATGGAGAGCGTTCGATGTCCACCCGACTGGCCCTCAAGTGCGAGGCCTGCGGCGGCCCCGCCGTGCTGACCCTCCAGCAGGACGTGCTGGACCTCCTGAGCAGCAAGGTCTCCGTCAACAAGCCCTGCCCGGCCTGCGGCGGCGCCCTCAGCTCGCCCGGCGGCTACTACCGCAAGAACGCCGAGGGCGTTCTGGTCCGCCTCTCCGCCTACAGCCCGCCGTCGGCCGCGATCAACTGAGGCCCCGCGAGGCCAGCCGCGAGACCGTCTACTCCGATCCTCCGCTTGACTTCCCGGGAGTGAAACCGCGACAAGTGACACAACTGTAAATTGCCTAGGGGCGAACGGGCGCCTATGCGTATGCGGTCTGCTTCGGAGTGTTCGAGATGATCCGCCACGCCGCCCTCGCCGCCGTTTCGGCGCTGGCCCTTTCCGCCGTCGCCTTCGCCCCCGCGGTCCGGGCCGCGCCCGCGCAGGCCGCGCCCGCTTCTGCCGCGGCGACGATCGCCGTGCCGCCGATCGTCTATCGTGAACGCACCCTGGCCAACGGCCTCAAGGTCTACGCCTCGCGCGACGTGACCACGCCCAACGTCACGGTGCAGGTCTGGTACGGCGTGGGCAGCAAGGACGACCCCGTCGGCCGCTCGGGCTTCGCGCACCTCTTCGAACACCTGATGTTCAAGTCGACGCGCAACATGCCCAACGAGATGCTCGACCGTCTCACCGAGGACGTGGGCGGCTTCAACAACGCCTCCACCGCCGACGACTACACCAACTATTTCGAGATCGTTCCGGCCAACCACCTGCAGCGCCTGCTGTGGGCCGAGGCCGAACGGCTGGGCTCGCTGGTCATCGACGAGACGGTGTTCAAGTCCGAGCGCGACGTCGTCAAGGAAGAGCTGCGCCAGCGCGTACTGGCCAGCCCCTACGGCCGGTTCTTCCTCAACATCTCCAAGGCTTCCTACGCCGTCCATCCCTACCGGCGCCCTGGCATCGGCTCGATCGAGGAACTGGACGCGGCCACGGTCGACGACGTGCGCGCCTTCCACGCGGCCTACTACCGTCCCGACAACGCCGCCCTGATCGTGGTCGGCAATTTCGACGACGCCCAGCTGGACGCCTGGATCGACCAGTATTTCGGGCCGCTGAAGACCCCGGCCGCGCCGATCAAGGCCGTCACCGCGGTCGAGCCGCCGCGCGCCGCCCCCAGGACCGTGGTCACCTACGGCCCCAACGTGCCTCTGCCGGCCGTGGCGATCACCTGGCTGGCCCCGCCGGCCGCCGATCCCGACGTCCCGGCCCTGGCGGTGCTGGACGCCATCCTCTCTGCCGGCAAGTCCTCGCGCCTCTATGACAGCCTGGTCTACGACCAGAAGATCGCCCAATCGATCTTCTCGGCCGCGCCCGACAGCGCCCAGCAGGGCCTGTTCTACGTCGGCGCGATCATGGCCGGCGGCAAGACGGCCCAGCAGGGCGAGGCCTCGCTGCTGGCCGAGGTCGTCCGCCTGCGCGACGCCCCGCCGACCGCGGCCGAGCTGGCCGAGGCCAAGGCCGGCCTGCTGGCCGGCGCGGTGCGCGAACGCGAGACCATCGTCGGCCGCGCCTCGGCGCTCGGCTACGCCCTGCGCACCGAAGGCGACGCCGGCCGCGCCAACACCGACCTCTCCGCCCTGCAGGCGGTGACCGCCGCCGACGTCCAGCGCGTCGCCAGGAAGTACCTGGCCGCCGACCGCCGCACCGTCGTCCGCTACCTGCCGGAAAGCGCCAAGCCCAAGGGCAAGGCCGATCCCTTCCCCTCCCCGCCCAAGGTGGCCTCGGTCGGCTACGACGGCCCCGTCACCACCCTCGCGCCCGAAGCCGATCGGATCGCCCCGCCCGCTCCGGGGCAGCCGGTGGCGCCCGTGCTGCCGAGCCCGGTCGAAAAGACGCTGGCCAACGGCCTGCGCGTCATCGTCGCCAAGTCCAGCGACCTGCCGCTGGTCACCGCCGACCTCACCGTCAAGGGCGGCTCCAGCGCCGATCCGGCGGGCCTGGCGGGCGTCTCGGCCCTGACCGCCGAACTGCTGACCGAAGGCGCCGGCGGCCGCACGGCCACGGAGATCGCCCAGGCGACCGAGGCCCTGGGCGCCGACCTTTCGGCCGGTTCGGGCTGGGAAAGCTCGTCCCTGACCCTCAGCATCATGTCCGACAAGGCCGCCGAGGGCCTGGCGATCATGGCCGACGTCGCCCGCAAGCCGGCCTTCAAGGCCGAAGAGCTCGACCGCGTGCGGGCCGAGGCCCTGGACGGCCTGTCGGTGACCTACCAGCGCCCCGGCGGCGTGGCGGGCTTCGCCGTCGCCCCGATGATCTACGCCGGTTCGGCCTACGGCCACGTGGCCGGCGGCACCCCGGGCTCGCTGCCGAAGATCACCCGCGAGGCGCTGGTGCGCGCCCACGCCGCCTACTGGCGCCCCGACAACGCCGTGCTGGTGCTGACCGGCGACCTGACGCCCGAGCAGGGTTTCGCCCTGGCCGAAAAGGCCTTCGGCGGCTGGGTCAGGCCCGCCGGACCGCCCCCGGCGCCCGCCGCCGGCCCGACCGGCTACGTCCCGCGCGACGTCGTCATCGACCTGCCCGGCACGGGCCAGGCGGCCGTGGTGGTGGCCAAGCCGGCCATCCTGCGCTCGGATCCGCGCTACTACGCCGGCCTCGTCGCCAACGGCGTGCTGGGCGGCGGCTATTCGGCGCGCCTGAACCAGGAGATCCGCATCAAGCGCGGCCTCTCCTACGGCGCCGGCTCCAGCCTGACCCCGCGGGCGGCCTCCGGCGGCTTCTCGGCCACGGTGCAGACCAAGAACGAGTCCGCCGGCCAGGTGGTCGAGCTGGTCAAGGGCGAGCTGACGCGCCTGGGCGCAGAGCCGGCCTCGCCGGCCGAGCTGCAGGCCCGCAAGTCGGTGCTGATCGGCGACTTCGGCCGCGACCTGGGCACCTCCGGCGGTCTGGCCGACATTCTCGGGGGCCTCGCCGTCTACGGCGTGCCGCTGAACGAGATCCAGGCCTACACCGACAAGGTCTCGGCGGTCAGCGCCGACGACGTCCAGGCGTTCTCGAAGGCCGAGCTGGATCCGGCCCGGGCCAGCGTCATCGTCGTCGGCGACGTCAAGGCGATGGGCGACGGGATCAAGGCCGCCGCGCCCAAGGCCCAGCCGATCCCGATCGACAAGCTCGACCTCGACAGCCCGACCCTGACCAAGGGCAGGTAGGCCATGTCCGGGGCGTCATCCGCGGCCGAGCGATAGCCCATGCTGTGGCTGCTGTGCGCCCTGGCCGCTTCCGCCGACGTGCCGCCCAAGGTCGAGCCGCTGCAGCCGGCGCTGGCCGACGAGGCCCCGACGGCGCTGGACGGCGTCGAGGTCACGGCCCGGCGGGGCGCAGCCGCCATGCCTCCGGAATACGAGCTGGGCCCCGACCAGATTGACGCCATGGCCGCCGACGACATCAGCCAGGTCGTCAACGAGGTGAACAGGCGGTTCGGCGGCGGATCGGGCCCGGTGGTCATCGTCAACGGCCAGCAGGTGTCGGACGCCGACGCCTTCATGGGCTTTCCGCCCGACGCCCTGGTCCGGGTCGAGGTGCTGCCGCCCTCGGCCGCGGCGACCTACGGCGCCGGCGGCGATCCCTCGCGCCGGGTGGTCAACATCGTCCTGCAGAAGTCGTTTTCCGCCCGCGACGGCATGTTCACCGGCGCGGCCCCCACCGCCGGCGGAACCACCAGCCTGTCGGGCGACCTGCGCCGCTCGCGCATCATCGACATGAACACCACCCGGGTCGGGGTGCGGGTCTCGGGCGACACCTCGCTGCGCGCCGACGAACGGCCCGACTACCTGGCCGACCACCCCGACAGCGCCGAAGCCACCCTGCGCCCGGAATCGCGGCGGGTCGGCGTCGACCTTTCGGGCACCGGCGGCCTGGGCAAGTGGCGCGGCTCGCTGCGGGCCATGCTTCAGGCCCAGAACAGCAGCTTCACCTCCGACACCACCGGCGGCGACCCGGTGGTGAACCGAAGCGAAGGCCGCAACGCCAACGTCATGGCCGGGCTGGGCGGCCAGGCGGCGGGCTGGCAGGTCCGCTCGACGCTGTCCGGATCGCTGTCGCGCACGCGGTCGTCCGGCCTGAACGACGCCCGCACCGACAACCGCTCGGCCAGCCTCAGCCTGGCCGGCAACCGCACGCTGCTGACCCTGCCCGCCGGCCCGCTCAACATCGACCTCTCCAGCCGCACCTCGCGATCGCATTCCCAGAGCCGGGGCCGGGACATCGACCGCTCGGTCTCCACCGCGAGCCAGGACCTCGACGGCTCGCTGTCGCTGCCGCTGCTGAGCGCGATGCTGGCCGAGGACTGGCCCGGCCCCAATCTCGGCGACCTCACCCTGCGCCTCCAGGCCGGATCGCGCCGGGCCGGCGCCAGCCGCGGCGAAAACCTGGGCGCCAACCTCTTCTGGACGCCGATCAAGAAGCTGAACCTTTCCGGTGCCTGGCTCCGGGCGACCGACGTCCCGACCGACGAGCAGCGCCTGGCCCCCTTGCTCTACGGCAACCCGACGGTGGTGTTCGACTTCCGCACCGGCCAGTCGGTCGAGGTCCTGCCCATCACCGGCGGCAATCCCGACCTGCGGGCGGCCAAGCGCGACTCGCTGATGATCGGCGCCTCGGGCGGCCCCTACACGCGCTGGAACCTGAACGGCGGGATCAACTACCAGCGCAGCGAGTCGATCGACGGCATCGGTTCGCTGCCCCAGCCCACGGCCGACCTCGAAGCCGCCTTCCCCGATCGCTTCCAGCGCGACGCCGAGGGCCGGCTGGTCAGCATCGACCAGCGGCCGATCAACATCGCCTCGTCGACCTCGACCTCGCTGACCACGAACCTCAACCTCAGCATTCCGCTGGGCGATCAGAAGCTCCCCTCCAGCGTCGGCACGATGCAGGTTTCGCTGAACCACACCGTGCGGCTCAGCGACCAGACCGTGATCCGGGTCGGCCTGCCGCGCATGGACCGCCTGGCCGGCGACGGCGGCGGCGTGGCCCGCCACGACATCGGCTTCAGCGTCAGCGGACGGCGCGGTCCTTGGAGCGTCAACGCCGGCGCCAACTGGCGCAGCGCCTACCGCATCCGCGACGAAAGCGGCCGCGACGGCGACGGCGACCTGAAGATCTCGGCCTTCGGCACGCTCGACGCCAAGATCAGCTACCTGGTCAACCGCAAGGCCGCCCCGCCGCCGCCCGGCGCCTCGTCGCCGGCGGCGGCCG
>JASGDR010000303.1:0-6021 GCA_047607095.1 Caulobacter sp. | reverse complement strand
GTTCGGCCAGCACCGGCGGCGCCAGGCGACGCGACAGCACCGCGTGGGCCTCGGCCAGCAGCTCGGCCTGGGCCGGGCTCATGCTCACCGTTCCGCCGCCCTCGGCCCGCACGGCCGGGGGCAGGGCCGCCAGGGCGCGGACCTCGTCCTGGGTGATCGCCTCGGCGTGGCGCAGGCGCTTGGCGGCCGCCGGCTCGGCCAGCAGGGCCAGCAGCGCGCGATAGTCGGCCGCCGGCCAGGCGATCTCGCCCAGGCGCTCCAGCGCCCGGCGCAGGCCTTCGGGGGCGGGATCGACCACCCGCCGCACGATCTTGCGCAGGGGCTCGTCCAGCAGGCGGGCGACGTCCAGCGGCGCGGCGTCGGCGGGCTCGACCGCCAGCATCAGGCAGACGAGATGGCGGCGCGCGGCCGGGGCGGTCAGGAACGGGGTATGGGGCGCGGGCCACAGGGTGGCCAGCGTGCCGGCGTAGTCTGGCGCGATCAGGCGCAGCAGGGGCGAGGCGGCCTGGGCCGGCCCCGCCAGGGTGATGACGGACATCGAAGAGCTCCGGACGCGGCCGGAGCGGCCGCGATCAGCGGTTGGAAACGGTGAGGCGAAGGGCCGGGCGCGCCTTGGTCGACGCGCGCCAGTCCGCCGGGATGGGCGGTTTCAGCTGTGCGACGAGAAAGGACATGCGGCGGTTCGACTCCGGAGACTGATCGGGAGCGGGCTGATCCCACGGCGCGCGCGCATCCGCAAGACCGGCGTTCGCCGATCTTGCGCGTCGCCGGGTTGCTGTGGCGCTGCGGACACGCCTGGGGTTAGCGGGGCGGCTCAGCCCTCGTGACGCACGGCGTAGCGGAAGACGCGCGTCTCGCCGGGCTGCAGCGTCACGCGCCAGGCCACCTGGCCTTGGCGGATGTCGTGCTTCATCGGCTCGGAAACGACCTTGAAGAACTGCACGCTCGGATCGTGGCGGATCTCGAAGGTCACCGGGATCGACTTGTCGTTGGCCAGGTCGACCTCGTAGGTGCGGCGGACCATGGTCTTGCCCGACCGCTTGTCCTGCACCAGGCGCGGGTGGGCGCGGACGTCCATGCCCTCGCCGATCGCCAGGTCGGCCGGTTCGCCCACGGCGACGTCGCGCACCTCCTGTTCGCCGGCGAAGGTCGGCAGGCCGCCGATCGTCTCCATCACCGACAGGGCGCCGGAAGGCAGGGGCTTGCCCAGGCCCTCGGCCGCCTTGTTGTCGAGGCGCAGCACCACCTGCGGCGCCTCGATCCGGGCGTCGTCCCCGTAGTCTTCCCAGGGGCTGACCGGCACGACGTAGAGCCGCTGGTAGCGGACGTCCTTGAGGTCGAGGAAGGCCATCTGCTTGGTCTGGCGGGCGGCCACCGTCACCGGTTCGGGCAGGGTGTAGAGCTTGTAGTCGCCGAGGTCGGACTGCTCGGCCAGGGCGCGCTTGCGGGCGCCGGTGACCGTGACCGATTCCTCGAGGGGGCTGTTGGCCATCATCATCACCGGCGCGGCCATCGGCGGGGGAGGCGGCGGAGGGGGGGGCGGCGGCGGTGGCGGCGGCGCGCCGTGGGTCGTGGTGTCCATCGGCCAGCAGGCGCGTCGGGCGCGGATCACGCGCGGCTTGGGGGTGTTGACCGGCACGCGCGACAGCTTGCCGGCCACCAGCTGGGTCGGGGCGTCGGCGAAGGTCGAGCCGGAGCTGTTCATCAGGGTCAGCCAGCCCAGCAGGTCCAGCGTCTTGCCGTCGGGATTGAGCGTGGCGACGTAGTCGGCCTGCCAGTTCACGCCGATCGCCAGGTAGGTCAGGGTCAGGCGGTAGTCGCCGCCGGTCGGCACGTCGACCAGGGCCGACAGGGTCGGCTTGCTGGAAAGGCCGTCGGGCGCGCGCTCGAACACCAGGCGCTCGGGGCCGCCGGAGCAGCCCAGGGCCTCCACCCCGTCGCTTGTGCGCACCAACAGGCCGTTCGGACCCTGGATCAGGGTGGCGTCGACCGTGGTCTGGCGGCCGGTCTCGCGGTTGGTGCGGACCACCTTCACCGGCTTGTCCAGCGAGCGCTCGACCAGGGTTCCGGGGCTGAGCAGGGCGTAGTCGTAGTTGCGCTCGACCGATCCCTCCGGCAGGCCCTCGATCGCGGCGCTCTGCGGGATCAGGCCCTCGGCGACGCCGTCGAAGCGCAGCACGTGGCGGCCCGCCGGCAGCGCGACCGTGCGGGTCTCGCTGACCATGACCAGGCCCTGTTCGGCGGCGCGCTGCTTCTCCCACGGCGACAGCGTCTGCACCGGGCCCTTGCCGTCGCGATAGAGCGTGACGGCCACGGCTTCGGGCGCGGTCGAGGGGATGACGTCGGCGCGGGCGGTGAGGGGCGCGCAGAGCAGGGCCAGAGCGGTCAGCGCGGTTCGCACGACCAGGGAACCTCCCCCTTTGGGAGAGGCGGTCGCCAGGCGACCGGTGGGGGGCGTGGCAAGGCCTGCAGATATTCCCCCCACCATCGCCTTCGGCGGCGCCTCCCCCATGGGGGGAGGTTTCCTTAGAGCGGGGAAAACCATCACCAGCCGTTGTCCACCGTGAAGGTCAGGACGGTCTCGCCGTTGGCGGGGACGGGGATGCTCCAGCCCAGGGTGCGGGCGTCGATCCGGCGGCTTTCCAGGCTTTCCTCGGTGACCTTGCCGTCGCGCAGCAGGCCGGCCTGGCGCAGCTCCACCGTAACGGCCTCGGGCCGGGCGTTGCGCACGACGTACTTCATCACGTAGCGCGAGCGGGTCTTGGAGAGCTTTTCCTGCGAGACCAGGGTCGCCTGGCTGGAGACGTCGAAGGCCTCGCCGGTCTTGATCGACAGTTCCGAGCCGGCCGAGGTGTGGCCGATCTGGTTCTCGCCGATGAACTTCGGGTCGCCCGCCTGGTCGCGCATGTAGACGCGCATGGTCCCGGCCGGCAGCTGGTCGCCCAGGCCCTTCAGCTTGGAATTGCTGAACTGGATGGCGGTGATGGCCTTCTGCGGGTTCTCGTCGCTGGAGAAGCCGTATTCGCGCACCTCGTAGACCTTCTTGGCCGGCACGGCCTGGGCGCTGAGGAAGCCGACCTGCTTGTTCTGGTTGGCCGCGATCGTGGTCCGCTCGGGCAGGGGGTAGATGTAGTAGTCGGCGATGCGTTCGCGGCCGCTGCTCTCGGTTCCGGCCGAGGTCGAGCCGCGCACCGACGAGCCGCCGCCGTTGAACTGGTTGACGTTGCCGGCCACCAGCTGGGTCTGGGCGTTGTCGAAGGCGGTGCCGGAGTTGTTGCGCAGGGTGATCCAGCCCTGCAGGTCCAGCGCGCCCTTCTTCTCGTCGAACATGGCCACGTAGTCGGCCGCCCACGACAGCCCCGAGGTCAGGTAGCTGAGGGTCACCGGCGTCGGGCCGGCCTTGTCGGCGTTGACCGTCACCGACAGGGTCGGGCGGGCGCGCAGGGTCTCGGGCACCTTGTCGAAGATCACTCGGGTGGGCACGCCGTCGTCGCGCAGCACCTCGATGCGGTCGCCGATCTTCAGCACCACGCCTTCGTTGGCGGCCAGCACGGTGGCGGTCTCGGTGGTCTCCTTGCCGTCGCCGGGATTGGTGCGGACGATCTTGATCTGCCGCCCGACCGCCTTCTCCATCAGCTTGTCGGGCGTCAGCAGGTCGTAGTCGAAGTTCTGCTCGACCACGCCCAGGTTGGGCGAGGACAGGCTGACGGTCTCGGGCCGGATGGCGGCCGAGACGTCCCTGAACTCCAGCCGCTGGCGGCCGGCGGCGACGTCGATCGTCCGTTGGTCCTGAACCAGCGCCAGGTTGTTGTTGTAGATCGTGACCGACACCTTGGGCGGCGAGGCGGTCTGGACGGGCGGGGCGCTCTGGGCGTGGGCCGCGGGGATGGCGGCGGTTGAAGCGGCGGCCACGCAGACGGTGGCGAACAAGGCGGCCCGAAGCATCGGCGCGGCGTCTCCCTACTCTCTATGCGGCCACGTTTTCACGAGGGCGCGGGAAAGTCGAGAGATTATGGATGTAAATTCAACATCGGGCGCCCTCGTCCCACGGGAGAGGGGAGGCTCCTACTTCCCCCAAACCTGCGCCAGCCGCCGGTCCCGCCCGCAGCCGGTGCGGTAGAGGTGGTACTCGACCGAATTGTTCCTGGCGTAGTCGCGGTGATAGGGCTCGGCCGGCCAAAAGGTCTGCAGCGGCAGGATCTGCGTCTTCATCGTCCCGGTCTTCAGGCGCTTGGCGGCCTCGGCGCGCGAGCGCTCGGCGGCGGCGCGCTGCTCGGGCCCGTCCACGAAGACGGCGGGGCGATAGGAGGGGCCGCGGTCGCAGAACTGGCCGTCGTCGTCGGTGGGGTCGACCAGCTTCCAGTAGCGCTGCAGCAGGAAGGCGTAGGGCAGTTTCGCGGGGTCGTAGGTGACGCGGACGGCCTCGTAGTGGCCGCTGCGCTCGCTGGTCACGTCCCGATAGGTCGGGTTCTTCACGTGGCCGCCGGTGTAGCCGCTCTCGACCTTCACGACGCCGGGTATGCCCCGCATGTCGTTCTCCATGCACCAGAAGCAGCCGCCGGCGAAGACGGCGGTCCTGGCGGGCGCGGAAGCGGCGGCCGCGGGCAGGGCAAGCAGGGCCAGGGCGGCGATCAGGAAACGGCGGATCATGAGACGGTCCTTTCGAAGGCTCGACATAGGTACGGATCGAGCGGGCGAAAGGTTGTCAGCGCCAGCCGTGGCCGACGCCGCGCACCGCCGGAACCGCCGCCAGGCGCGCCGCGAGCGTGCGGGCCCGGTCGTCGCCCTGGTCGTCGATCTCCAGGCGAATGGCGATGTCGGTCCCTTCGGGCTGGGCGGTCAGGGCGCGCAGGCGCACCTGCTGCACGTTGGCCACGCCCAGCACCCGCATAAGGGCGTCGGGCGTGTCTTCGGCGGTCACGAGAAAGAGGCGGCGTTTGTCGTCCTCGCGTTTGCAGCTCACGGGCGCACCCACTGGTGTTCCACGCTGGCCGAGTTGACGCCGGGCCAGGCGGCCAGGTCGCGGGCCAGGAGACGGGCGGCCTGGTCGCCCAGGTGGCGCACGCGCAAGCTGGCCTCGACCAGCTGGCCGACGGGCTTCAGCGACAGGTTGCACAGCTCGGCGCCGCTGTCGGCCAGGCTCTGGCGCACGGCGTCCAGCGCGCTCGGCGCGTCCTGGGCGCAGAGGAACAGCTGGTGGACGGTGACGCCGTCATGGTCGCTGTGGAAGGCGGGTGGGGAAGGCAGGTAGCTCATGTTCGAAGATCCTTTGAGTTTTGAAGGACCGTCGGATCGCGCAACGAAAAAGCCCCGCTCCTTTCGGAGGCGGGGCTTTTCAGATCTTGCGATCCTTCGGCTTGGTTTTCTAGGGTTTGAAGTTCCCTAGTCTGCGCGCCGTCTTTGCCCCGTCCGTACAGGCACGGTTTTAATCTGGTTAATCTTCGACATCATGGCGCACCACATCGCGACGCCGGCGGTGAGGCCGGTCGTAAACAGCGCGATGGTGATCAGGTGCGAGGGCATGAGGTCGGAAGGGTTCCAGTAGGCTTGCGGATCAAGAGGTAACGCTTGCGGGCCCGCCGCGCAAGGTCTTGCCGCGCGACGGGCCTTAATGCCGCGGTTTGGGCAGATTTTAGGCGAGTTCGATGGCCATCGCCGTCGCCTCGCCGCCGCCGATGCACAGCGAGGCCAGGCCGCGCTTGGCGTTGCGGGCCTGGAGCGCCGAGATCAGGGTGCACAGGATGCGGGCGCCCGATGCGCCGATCGGGTGCCCCAGGGCGCAGGCGCCGCCATTGACGTTCAGCTTGTCGTCCGGAATGCCCAGCTCCTTCTGGGCGATCATGGCCACCACGGCGAAGGCTTCGTTGACCTCGAACAGATCGACGTCGTCGACGCTCCAGCCGGCGCGGGCCAGGGCCTTGCGCATGGCCGGCACGGGGGCGGTGGTGAAGAGGCCGGGCTCGTGGGCGTGGGCGGCGTGGCTGACCACGGTGGCGACGATCGGCAGGCCGAGGGCCTCGG
>JASGDR010000302.1:0-4294 GCA_047607095.1 Caulobacter sp. | reverse complement strand
TGGTACGGTCAGCCCTCGAGCAGTTGGGCCCTGGCCTTCACCTCGGCCAGGGTGATGTCCTTCTTCATGACCATGTAGCCGGTCACCGCGTGCCAGGCGTCTTCGCCCAGGCCGTCGGTCTCGGCGCCCGTGGCTCCGCCGTTGACGCGGTCGGTGGTCGGCATCACCGGGCGGCCGGGGAGGGCGACCTCGCCCAGCACCAGGTCCTTGGCGTCGCCCGTCTTGCCCCGCCAGCCGCAGGTCTCGAACCGCACCAGGCGCTCGGGCGCGAAGGCCTGGGTCAGCAGCATCAGCTTCATGGTGCCGGTGGCGGCGATCTCGGCCTGCTGCATGGCCCGGGACTCCTGGCGGGCCACCGAGCGGCCGTAGGTCACCCAGCGGTCCTCGCCCTCCCACAGGGTCTTGAAGATCGAGCTGTTCATCGGGATCACCAGGCCGCCGCCGAAGTCCAGCCTGGGCGGGTCGCCCTTGATCATGTTCGGGCCGCCCTTGCGACCCTTCACGACGCCGTCGTCGCTGCGCTGGCGGGCGGCGGCCGGCGTCGCCAGGACCACGGCCGTCAGGCCGGCCAGGGCGTTTCTGCGAAGCATCTCGTTTCTCTCCCCCGAGGCGTACATTTGCGCGTCATGCGCGCGCCAGCTCAATCTTGAGCGGCATGTGACGAGCGCCGCCGCGGCGATTCTGAGGCGACGGCGCCTGCAAAACAGGCGTGACCGATGTTCGACCAAAAAAGATCGACCACATTTTTTCTAAAAGCTGGGGCGGCTTTAGAAAAACAGAGGTTTTGACCGTTCTCGCGGCTGCGAACGAAATGCCGCGATGCGGTATCTCGATGCCTCTGAAACGGTCTCATTTGAAAGTATTTTGCGGCCGTTCGCGAGCTATTTGCAAGCCCCTTGCAGGCTTGGGGATTTAGACCGTGTTAAGCACGTTCTGGCAGTCTGAAGCTCCCTCTCCGGGATTCGCCGATGTTCGCTCGACTGCAACCCTATCTGCCGACCGCGGCGCTTCTCCTGCTGATCACGTACTTCGTCTTTCACGCTCTGACGGGCGAGAGGGGCCTGCTTTCCTCGTCGCAACGCAACGCGGACTTGGCCGCCAAGACGATGGAACTTAAGAAGATCCGCGCTGAGAGGATGGACCTGGAAGCCCGGGCTCGTCTATTACGCAGCGGCAGCCTGTCGGCCGACCTCCTGGAGGAACGTGCACGTTCCCTCCTTGGATACGCCGACCCCAAGGACTACGTGATCCGCACCAAGCGCTGAGCTCGGTCGGTTCCCGCCGGTCCGAGGCTGCCTTGTAGACCACACTTCGGGTTGCGGCCCGAAGGGCGGTCTAGGCGTCAACATGAGCGCGATCCTGCGCCGGAAAGCCGCGCTGCGGCGGCGACGGAAGCCTCTGAGATGAAGGCCGTTATGGTGATTGGCCAGGGAGAGTTTAATGGCGCGAACGCGCAAGGGTGAAGCCTCGACGGAGAAGGGCGCCGACACCGGTGTCAACGCCTTCGTCGGCAAGGAAGAGCTTCTCAAATTCTATCAGGACATGCTGCTGATCCGCCGCTTCGAGGAGCGCGCCGGCCAGCTTTACGGCATGGGCCTGATCGGCGGGTTCTGCCACCTCTACATCGGTCAGGAAGCCATCGCGGTCGGCATGCAGTCGATCTCGCACAAGGGCGACCAGATCATCACGGGCTACCGTGACCACGGCCACATGCTGGCCGCCGGCATGGATCCCAAGGAAGTCATGGCCGAGCTCACCGGTCGCGCCGGCGGTTCGTCGCGCGGCAAGGGCGGCTCGATGCACATGTTCGACATCGAGACCGGCTTCTACGGCGGCCACGGCATCGTCGGCGCCCAGGTGGCGCTCGGCACCGGCCTGGCGCTGGCCAACCACTACAAGGGCAACGGCAACGTCTCCTACGCCTATTTCGGCGACGGCGCGGCCAACCAGGGCCAGGTCTACGAGAGCTTCAACATGGCCCAGCTGTGGAAGCTGCCGGTCGTGTACGTGATCGAGAACAACCAGTACGCCATGGGCACCAGCGTCGAGCGTTCGGCGTCGGAAACCGCCTTCCACAAGCGCGGCGTCTCGTTCCGGATCCCGGGCGAGGAAGTCGACGGCATGGACGTGGTGGCCGTGCGTGAAGCCGGCGCCCGCGCCAGCGAGCACGCCCGCAGCGGTCAGGGTCCCTACATCCTCGAGATGAAGACCTACCGCTACCGCGGCCACTCGATGTCCGACCCGGCCAAGTACCGCACCAAGGAAGAGGTCGACGAGGTCAAGACGACCCGCGACCCGATCGACCATATCAAGGAACGCCTGGCCGCGGCCGGCGTCACCGAGGACGATCTGAAGACCGTCGACGCCGAAGTGAAGCGTATCGTCGCCGAGGCGGCCGAGTTCGCTCGCACCAGCCCCGAGCCGGATCCCTCCGAACTCTACACCGACGTATACCTGGAGGCCGCCGAGTGACGGACATCCTGATGCCCGCCCTTTCTCCGACCATGGAGGAAGGCACCCTGGCCAAGTGGCTCGTCAAGGAAGGCGACACCATCAAGGCCGGCGACGTGATCGCCGAAATCGAAACCGACAAGGCGACGATGGAAGTCGAAGCCGTCGACGAGGGCGTGGTCGAGGCCATCCTGGTCCCGGCCGGCTCGGAAAACGTCAAGGTCAACACGATCATCGCCAAGCTGGCCGGTGAAGACGGCGCCTCGGCGTCGGCCGCTCCGGCCGCCGCGCCGGTCGTCGCCGAAGCCGCCCCTGTGGCCTCGGCGGCTCCGGTCGCCGCGGCCCCGATCGCCGCCGCCTCGAACTTCGCGGATCCGGAGCTGCCGGAAGGCACGCCGACCAAGAAGATCACCGTGCGCGACGCCCTGCGCGACGCCATGGCCGAAGAGATGCGCCGCGACGACCGCGTGTTCCTGATGGGCGAGGAAGTCGCCCAGTACCAGGGCGCCTACAAGGTCAGCCGCGAACTGCTGCAGGAGTTCGGCGACAAGCGCGTCATCGACACCCCGATCACCGAGCACGGCTTCGCCGGCATGGGCGTCGGCGCGGCGATGGCGGGCCTGAAGCCGATCGTCGAGTTCATGACCTGGAACTTCGCCATGCAGGCGATCGACCACATCATCAACTCGGCGGCCAAGACGCTCTACATGTCGGGCGGCCAGATCAAGTCGTCGATCGTGTTCCGCGGTCCCAACGGCGCGGCCTCGCGCGTCGGCGCCCAGCACAGCCAGGACTACGCGGCCTGGTACGGCAACATCCCGGGCCTGAAGGTCATCGCGCCGTACGACGCGGCCGACGCCAAGGGCCTGCTGAAGGCCGCCATCCGCGATCCGAACCCGATCGTCTTCCTCGAGCACGAGATGATGTACGGGCACGAGTTCGACATCCCGGACGTCGAGGACTACGTCGTGCCGATCGGCAAGGCCAAGGTCCGCCGTCAGGGCACGGACGTGACGCTCGTCGCCTACAGCCGCATGGTGGGCTTCGCCCTGCAGGCCGCTGAAGCGCTGGCCGCCGAAGGCATCTCGGCCGAGGTCGTCGACCTGCGGACCATCCGCCCGATGGACCACGCGACGATCCTGGAAAGCGTCAAGAAGACCAACCGTCTGGTCACGGTCGAGGAAGGCTGGGGCCCGATGGGCGTCGGCTCCGAGATCGTCGCCCGCATCACGGAGTTCGGCTTCGACTACCTGGACGCCCCGCCGCTGCGCGTGCACCAGGAAGACGTGCCGCTGCCCTATGCGGCCAACCTGGAAGCCCTGTCGCTGCCGTCGGTCGACAAGATCGTCAAGGCGGCCAAGGCGGTCTGCTACCGCTGAGACCGGCGCGGCCCCCGTTCCCGATGGGCGGGGGCCGCATCGTCTTGGCCAACGAATTCATCCCGCTTCATAGCGGGGTATCGTGGACGCCGACCACCTTGGTCGAAGCCGTCCCGAACGCTTGAGGAAAGAGCTCAAATGTCGATCGACATCCTGATGCCCGCCCTGTCGCCCACCATGGAAGAGGGCACCCTCGCCAAGTGGCACGTCAAGGTCGGCGACACCGTCAAGGCCGGCGACGTCATCGCCGAGATCGAGACCGACAAGGCCACGATGGAAGTCGAAGCCGTCGATGAAGGCGTTATCGAAGCGATCCTGATCGAAGCCGGCGCCGAGAACGTCAAGGTCAACACCCCGATCGCCAAGCTGGCGGGCGAGGGCGAGGCCCCCGCGCCGGCTCCGGCCGCCGCTGCCCCCGCCGCCGCTGTCGCCGAGGCCCCGAAGGCCGCTGCTCCGGCGCCCGC
>JASGDR010000301.1:0-13662 GCA_047607095.1 Caulobacter sp. | reverse complement strand
CGGAAGGTCGAGGCCGAGGCCCAGGCGGTCGAGACCAACTGCGACACGGTCAGGCCCGAGGCCAGCACCTTGGCCTTCAGCGCCTGGACGTCGGCGGTGTCGATCGATGGATGGTCGGCGGCGGGAACGGGATCCTGCCAGACCAGTTCCTCGCTCGGAACCCAGGGGCCGAGATAACGGGCCTTGGGGCCCATGTCGCGGTGGGTCAGCTTGAACCAGGCCCGGGCGAAAGCGTCGCGGAAGGCTTCCGGATCCTCGTGGAAGCGCCTGGAGATCGGCCCGTAGTTCGGGTCGAAGCGCAGCGCCAGGTCCGTGGTCAGCATCATCGGCGGATGGGTCTTGGCCGGATCGTGGGCGTCGGGCGCGCGCGGGCCGGCGTCGGGGTTCTTCGGCGTCCACTGGTTGGCGCCGGCCGGGCTCTTGGTCAGCTCCCAGTCGTGGCCGAACAGGGTATCGAAGAAACCGTTGTCCCAGGCGATCGGATTGGGGGTCCAGGCGCCTTCCAGGCCGCTGGTGATGGCGTGCACGCCGACGCCGCTGCCGAAGCTGTTCTTCCAGCCCAGCCCCTGCTCGGCGATGGTCGCGCCCTCGGGCTCGACGCCGACCTGGGCCGCGTCGCCGGCCCCGTGCGCCTTGCCGAAGGTGTGCCCGCCGGCGATCAGGGCCACCGTCTCCTCGTCGTTCATGGCCATGCGCGCGAAGGTCTCGCGGATGTCATGGGCGGCGGCCAGCGGATCGGGATTGCCGTTGGGGCCTTCGGGATTGACGTAGATCAGGCCCATCTGGACGGCGGCCAGCGGCTTGTCGAGCTGACGCTCGCCGCTGTAGCGCGCGTCGCCCAGCCAGGTGTCCTCGGCGCCCCAGTGAACGTCCTCCTCCGGCTCCCAGACGTCCTCGCGGCCGAAGCCGAAGCCGAAGGTCTTGAAGCCCATAGTCTCCATGCCGACGTCGGCGGCCAGGATCATCAGGTCGGCCCAGCTGACGGCGTTGCCGTACTTCTGCTTGATCGGCCACAGCAGGCGGCGGGCCTTGTCGAGATTGCCGTTGTCGGGCCAGCTGTTGAGCGGCGCGTAGCGCTGCTGTCCCGCCCCCGCCCCGCCGCGGCCGTCGCCGATGCGGTAGGTGCCGGCGCTGTGCCAGGCCATGCGCACGAACAGCGGCCCGTAGTGGCCGTAGTCGGCCGGCCACCAGTCCTGGCTGTCGGTGACGATCGCCGCCAGGTCCTTCTTCAGCGCCTCGACGTCCAGCCCCTTGAGCCGTTCGGCGTAGCTGAAGCCCTTGGGCATCGGGCTCGACAGCGACGAGTTCTGGTGAAGGATCCGAAGGTTCAGCTGGTTGGGCCACCAGTCGCGGTTCGAGCGGCCGCCGAAACTGGTGTGGAACCGCACGCCATGCCGCAGCGGGCATTTGCTGGTCGGTTCGATGATGTCGCTTCCGTCCATGGTCGCTCTCCGATCCTGTTGCGTCGTCCTTGCGGGGTCGTGAATGCGGCCGCGCTCCTGCGGGCGAGGAGAGCGTCATAGGCAAGGTCCGGCGTCGGCCGCCGGACGTCATGGCGGGCTGGTGTTCCTGGTGTTCGCATCCCTGTCGGGCGTCTCTTCCGGACCGCCTGACGCGAACCTTGGCCGAACTCGCCCTTAAAAAGAAGCGCCAAAGATCAATGGTCGCGATAGGCTTCCCCTATCGCTCCGGAGACCCGCGCCATGAACCTGCGAGACCTGCGCTATCTGCTGGCCGTGGCCGAGCACGAGCATTTCGGCCGCGCCGCCCGCGCCTGCGGCGTCAGCCAGCCGACCCTGTCGGTGCAGATCCGCAAGCTGGAGGAACTGCTGGGCGTCACCCTGTTCGAGCGCACCAGCAAGACGGCCGCCCCGACCGCCGCATGCCGCGAACTGCTCGACCACGCCCGGGCGGCGGTGACGGCCGGCGAGGCGGTGCTGGCCACGGCGCGGAACCTGCGCGACCCGCTGGCCGGCCGCTTCCGCCTGGGGATCATTCCCACCCTGGCGCCCTACCTGCTGCCGCTGGTCTTCGCGCCGCTGCGCGAGGCCCTCCCCGCCCTCGACCTCGAGCCGTGGGAGGACCAGACCGCCGCCCTGCTGGAGCGGTTGCGCGCCCACGAACTGGACGCCATCCTGCTGGCCACCGACGAAGCCGCCCCCGACCTCGACGGCCGCGCCCTGTTCGCCGAGCCGTTCCTGGCGGCCCTGCCGCCCGAACATCCGCTGGCCGGCCGGGAGACGATCGCCGAGACGGATCTGGCCCGCGACATTCTCGTGCTGGCCGACGGCCACTGCCTGCGCGACCAGGCGCTGGAGGCCTGCGGCAAGTCCACCACCGCCCTCGGCGCGGCCCTGCGGGCCTCCAGTCTCTCGACCCTGCTGAACATGGTCGCCGCTGGCTACGGCACCACCCTGATCCCCGGCCTGGCCGCCGGCGCGGCGCAGGACGCCGGCATCGTTCTGCGCCCGCTGTCGGCCCGCACCAGCCGCACCGTCCGCATCGTCTGGCGCACCCACTTCCCCCAGCGCCCGGCGGCCGAGGCCGTGGGCGAGGTCATCGCGGCGCGGCTGCGGGGCTATGCCGAGGGGGCGGCGGCGGGAGCGGTGTGAAGCCCTACAGCTTCACCACCCAGTTCTTCCGATACATCACCCAGCCCAGCAGCCAGCAGACCAGCATGTAGGCCACGGCGCACAGCAGCGAACCCAGGGCGCCCGGCGCGATCGCCTGGAAGACGTTCACCCCCACCCACTCGTAAGGCCCGACGCCCGGCGCGACCGTGAACTGGTTCAGGGTCACCACGAACAGCTCAGAGAACAGGTAGATCACCAGCGGATTGAGGCCGAACACCTGGAAGAAGCGCGTGGCCGCGTTGGGTTCGCGGCCTTCCAGCACCGCCGTCAGGGCGGCCAGCAGCAGGAGGTCGATGCCGACCGTCAGCAGCACGAACGGCCCGGTCCACAGCTTCTTGGCGATCGGGAACCACGGGTTCCAGGCCAGGGCGGCCAGGATCAGCACGCCGCCGATGCCGGCCATGCGCGTCAGGGTCTTGCGGGTGTCGGTCGCCTGGCGCAGGGCGCGGGCGGCCAGATAGCCGGCCAGCACGTTGACCGTCGAAGGCAGCGTACCCAGCAGCCCCTCGGGATCGAAGCCGCCGTCCTTGCGATAGAGGTGGTCGCGGCCGACGATCAGCAGATCAAGCCTGGTGCCCGCGTTGCCCAGCTTGGAATAGGGATCGCCGTCGCCGAAGCCCAGCAGGATCGCCCAGTAGCCCAGCAGCAGGCCGCCGCAGAGCGCCAGGATCCAGCGCGGCGACAGGAACCGCGCGGCGAAGGCGGCGATCAGGTAGCACAGGGCGATCCGCTGCATCACGCCCATCACCCGCGTCTGCGAGATGGGGCTGAGCGCCCAGTGCCCGTCCACGTGATGCACGAACGGATACCAGTACATCAGGAAGCCGAGCAGGAAGATCAGCGCCGCGCGCTTCAGCACCTTGGCGCTGAACGCCGGCAGCGGGATCGGCCGCGAGAACGCGAAGGCCATCGAGCAGCCGACGGCGAACAGGAACGAGGGAAACACCGCATCCGCCGCCGTGAAGCCGAACCACTTGGCGTGGGCCAGCTGGGTGAAGGCCTTGGCGCCGGGCCCGGCGGTGTTGACCACGATCATCAGGCAGACCGTCAGGCCGCGGAACACGTCCAGCGACAGGAAACGGGGCGCGGGCTTGCTCGTCATGGCTCTCTGTCTTCCCCCCTCAGGCCCGGTCGATGCGCGCGATCAGGCCGGCGACCCCGGCGAGGGGGTCGGCCGGCGGCGTCCGGCGATAGGCGACGTCGGCCGCGACCCACGCCTTTTCCCAGGCAATCCCGTCCTTGACCACGGCGGCCTCGTCGAACGGACCGGTCCCGGCCGCCTTCAGGGCGTCGAGGAAGCGGCCCCAGCGCGGCAGGTAGAAATCGGCATAGAGCCCCTGCCAGGCCTTCGAGGCGTAGTCGTTGAGGTTGCCCTCGCCGCCCCACACCGTCACCTGGGCCTTGGCGTTGCTTACATAGGCGGCCTTGTCGGCGGGAGTGTCGCCATAGGCGCGGGCGTCGTCGATCCAGGTGGCCAGGGTTTCGGGCTGCACGCCCAGCAGGGCGTCGACCGCCAGGGCCAGGTCCTCGACCTTGCGGCGCGCGAGATCGCCGGCGACCGCGTCGCCCTTGCGATAGGCGGCGACGGCGGCCTGCAGCTGCACGTCGATCTCCAGGCTGGCCAGCTGCCGCGCGGCGTCCACGAGGTCGAGCACGAACAGCTTTTCCCCCGCGTAGGCCGGCGCCAGGGCGCTCAGCGCCCGCACGGCCTGATCCAGCTTGGCGCGGTCGCCCGGATGACCGGGGAACGCGCCGATCGTCGCCGTCGGCCGCTTGAAGAAGAGATAGGCGCCCGCCTTGCTCTTCCACCAGCGCGAGGACCAGTAGCGGGTCGAGTAGACGCCCTGCGCCAGCAGGACCATCGCCGCGTCCAGCTGCGGCGAGGTCTTGCCGTAGCGCGCCTTCGAACGGCTCGACAGCCAGGCGGCCGTCGAGGCCCCGCCCGCGTTCCAGGCCAGGTCGTAGACCGCCTCATAGACGATCGAGTTGTTGTGCAGCCCCTCGGGGAACATGCCGAAGCCTGACAGCTTGCCGGTCTCGCCGCTGGCGGCCACGGCGGCGATGTCGCGGCGATAGTAGTCGAGATCGCCGTAGACCGGGTTGCTGCCGCCGTAGTTATGGACGTAGCCGTAGATCCAGGGCTTGCCGCCGAAGGCCTTGGCGTTGCGCCAGACGTCGGGATAGCGGTCGTTGCCGATGTCGAGGATCATCAGCTTCTCGTCCGGCACGCGGCTGAGATAGGCGCTGATCGCGGATGGGTCCCAGAAGTGGCTGTCGGCGCCGAACAGCCAGCCCTGCATCACCCACACCGCGTCCGGCCGGGCCTGGCGGATCGAGTCGTAGATCGCCTTGCCGTAGGCGGCCAGGCGCTCGGCCTTAAGGGCCGGATCGACCTCGATCTTGGTCTTGGTGACGGCCGTGTTGGCCGTGCCGTCGCCGTAGGCCGCATCGCGCGCGTCGGCGCCGTCGGCGTTGATGGGCGGCAGCATCTCGTTGAAGGAGTCGGCCAGGTAATAGGTCCCCGCGCCGTAGGTCTGGGTGTAGAGCGCCAGGAACCGGCCGGCGATCCTGGCGAACAGCGGATCGGCCGGGTCCAGCCAGTAGGTCTCGTGGAAGCCCTCCCACGGCCGCATGCGATAGATCCTGGCCTTGGGGTTCTTCGCCGCGAAGGCCTTGGGCACGTAACCGCCGAAGGCCGGCAGGATCGGCGTCATGCCGAGCCCGCGCATCCGCGACAGGATCTTGACCTGCAGGTCCTTCTTCTTGTCGATCCAGGCGGTCGGCAGGGGCGCGGCGTAACCCTCGATGTTGCCCATCCGGTGCCAGGGCGTGAACGCCGCCCCCGAGAAATACTCGGCCAGTTCGGCCTCGCTGAGCCCGAACTCGCGCCACAGGGCCCGCCAGACATATTCCTGCCCTTCCATGGCCAGCGGCATGTCGACGCCGTGGACCGCCATCCAGTCGATCTCGCGCGACCAGCGGTCCCAACCCCACCAGGGCGTGGTGTAGCCGTAGGTGCAGGTGTTGAGATAGGCGCGGTGGGCGAAGGGGCTCTCCACCCGGCCGGTGTCGGCGTCGGGCAGGCGGGCCGGCAGGACGACGCGGTCGCCCTCCCAGCTCACCGAGGCCGCGCCGGCCTCCTTGAGGTAGGCGTAGGCGCCGCGAGCCAGGGCGACGGGGCTGTCGCCGCCGATCGCGACCTTGCCGCCGACGGCCTTCACCGCATAGCCGGGCTTGCCGCCGCCGGACGGCGTCAGGGCCAGCCGGATCCCCGCCGCCTTGGCCCCGAAGCGCCGCGCCAGCACCGCCCGCGCCGCCGCCGCGCCCTCCGCCTCCTTGGCCGGCCCCTTGACCGCCGCCGACGCCAGGGACGGGGCGCCGGAAACGGCCATCAGGGCCAGGGCTTGCTTCAGGGTCTGGCGACGCGAGGGCCTGAACGTCATCGGGGCGGTTCTCTCGAAACAAAATCTGGTCGCCGCCCAGGAGTCAGGCGGCGACCAGCAGTTGCGCCGCACGGACGGCGTCTCCGGGGAGGAGATGGGGGGGATTACATCTTGTACTGGAAGGACAGGTAGTAGCTGGGGCCGGTGACCGAGGTCATCTGCCAGCGGCTGTCGTTGCCCAGATAGGCCTTCTCCTGGGCGTTGTTGATGTTCATCGCCGCGAAGGACAGGCTGAGCTTCTCGTTGATGTTGTAGCCCAGGTTCAGGTCGAACTGGGTGCGTTCGGCGACGGTGTGACCCAGCGGACCCGAGAAGAAGCTTTCCACCGAGGTCTGGTCGTAGGCGCTGCGGTAGTTGGCCGACAGGCGCGCGCTGAAGGTCTGGTTTTCCCAGTAGATCGTGCCGTTGGCGGTGTGCTCCGACAGGTTGGCCAGCTTGAAGCCGGTCACCGAGGTCGCCGGATTGACGTGGGTGTAGTTGGCGATCAGGCCGAAGCCGTCGATCGGCAGCCAGGCGTCGAGCGACTGTTGCCAGTTGATCTCGTAGCCGTGGATGTCGACGGTGCGGCTGTCGTTGAAGCTCTGGGTGATGGTGTAGGTGTCGCCGGCCGCCGAGACGCAGACGCCGCTGCTGTCCGTCGTCAGCGCCGTGCCTTCGTACGAGGTCGGGCACAGGGTCGAGGTGTAGACGCCGTTCTTGACCTTCTTGGAGAAGAAGCCCGCCGACAGGCCGTTGCCCTGGCCGTAGTACCACTCCAGGCTCACGTCGATCTGGTTGGCGGTCATCGGGTTCAGCGAGGCCTGGCCGATCGAGATCGTGTAGACCTTGTGGCCGGTGGTGTCGGTGGTGCTGGTCATCGTGGTGGCCAGCTGGTTGCTGGAGTCGATGATCGGGCGCACCAGCACCTTGGCCGCGGCGACGCGCAGCAGCAGGTTGTCGGTGATGTCGAAAGTGAAGTTCGCCGACGGCAGGATGTTGTCGTACGACTTCTTGGTCGTGTAGGTGCCGGCGACCAGCTTGACCTCGGTGTTCAGCGGGTTGGCCGCGCCGCCGATGTAGCCGTTGACGGTCTGGTCGGTGCTTTCGCTGCGGACGCCGATGTTGCCGCGGAAGGTGCGCGACAGCACTTCGCCCTTCAGGTTGGCCATGGCGTAGAACGAGGCCAGGTCGCGCTCGACGCGGTAGCTGCCGGCGGGGTCGAAGGCTTCATAGACGGTGATGCCCTGGGCCTTCAGCGCGGCGCGGTAGGCGTCGAGGTTGGGCGACACCCAGCTCGACGGCAGGCTCGCCTCGCCGTCCAGGAAGTTGCTGATCATGATGCCGGTGGCGGCCATGGTCGGCGACCACGAGGCCGGGATCGCGTCGGTGCCGTCCTTGCGGACCACGTAGCGCTTGAGCACCTCCTGGCGGACCTTGGCGCCGAACTGCAGCGAGTCGAGCACGCCGAAGTTCATGTAGCGCTTGGCGTCGAACTGGCCGGCGTTCTCGTAGGAGTCGATCGTCCGGTAGGCGCCGTTCGGATAGGTGTTCCGGATCAGGGTCGAGGGGGCGTACTGGGCCGTGTCGGTCAGCGCCGTCGAGGTGGTGAACACCACGTTCTTCGGGTTGCTGATGTCGACCGTGGCGCTGCCGATGTTGACGCCGAGGATCGCCGCCTCTTCGTTGAACAGGGCATGGCCGCGCGAATAGTGGGCGACGCCGCTGAAGTCCCAGTTCTCGATGCCGGTCCAACGGACCTTGGTGGTCAAGGCGCCGGTCGACTGCGGGCGGTCCTCGTGCTGGTGGTTGTTCTCCAGCCGGAAGTTGTTCACCTGCACCTTGGTGGCGGTGTTGTTGGCGGTCGCCAGGGTGACCACGTTCGAGGCCGAGGGCGTGGTGAACAGGAAGACCTGCTGGTGCAGTTCCTGCGTCGTCTCGTCCTTGGCGTAGGTGGCGATGGCGTCTATCTGCAGGTCGTCGGTCGGCTTGAACTGGATCGCGCCGTTGATCATGCTGCGCTTGGTCTCGCGGTCGATGCGGCGATAGCGCAGGCGGGCCGGCGTGTAGACGCCGTTGCTCACCGTCCAGCGGTCCATCCACAGATAGTCGCCGCGGTCCTTCAGCTCCTGGTAGCCCGCGCCGAGGAAGACGCCCAGCTTGTCGTCGAAGAAGTGGTCGACATAGGTCGCGCCGTATTTGGCGGTCGGGTCGCCGCCGATCAGCGCCTGCTGCTGCAGCTTGCCGGCGAAGATCAGCTGGCGGCCCTTCACGTTGAAGGGATGCACGGTGTCGATGTTGACGGTGCCGGCCAGGCCGCCCGCGTCCATGTCGGCGGTCGGCGACTTGTAGACCTGGATGCCCGAGGCCAGCTCGGTCTGGATGACGTCATAGCGGAAGCCGTCGGTGAAGTTCGAGCTCTTGAAGGCCTGGCCGTTGACCGTGGTCAGGGCGTACTGCGGCCCCAGGCCCCGGATGCTGATCGTCGAGCCGCGGCCGTTGATGTTGGAGATCTGCACGCCGGGAATACGCTGGATGGCTTCGGCGATGTTTTCCGACGGGAATTTGCCGATGTCTTCCGACGAGATGCCGTCCGACACGCGCACGTCGTTGCGCTTGGTGTCCAGCGCCGTCGCCAGGCTCTTGCGGAAGGCGGTGACCACCACCTCGTCGACCGCCTCGCTGGGCGCGGGCTCGGCCGGCGTGGCGGTTTGGGCGAGCGCGCCCCCGGCGAAGCTGGCGCCGGCCAGCAGGGCCAGCACGAAGGCCTTGCGGGTGGAAGCGGACGCCAGGGTCGTAAACTTCTGACCGATCATGATGTTATCCCCTCAAGCCGGCGCGGCGAGCGCGCCCTGTGAACGCCGCTCCCCCGCGGCGTTGTTCTGAGCAGACCATTTGAAGACCTATTATCGCTGCCCACAGGAACCGTAGGCGCCGCCCCGAAACCGGTCAAAGCTTGCAACCTGTTCTAATGCTTGAATTTCAGGAGCGATTGCCGGTTAGGCGCCCGGTTGTCCGGGCTAAGCGGCGCGGGCAAACGGCGCGCTTGAAAATATCGCAACAAAAACAGTGATATGTTGCCACCCCACCCATAGAGGATAGGACGAGGCATAATACCAATTTAATGCCTTTTTTGCGACCATTCCGCCCCTTCGGGGGTCATGCGCGCATCCCAGACGCGAAATCGGCGACGGCGCGCTCGCCAAGCTTGCGCCGGACGCCCACGGCGCGGCGCCCGCGCCCCGCGAGAGCGGAGCGCGGCGTCCGATGACGCGAGTCGCCTCGTCCTGGCCAGCGCCTAGGCGCCGACCGCCTCCCCCATCGCCTTGGCCACGGCCTCGGCGTTTGGCCCGAGCACCAGGTGCACGACGGGCCCGTCGAGGCGGACGAGAGCGCGGGCGCCGGCGGCCTTGAGGGCGGGTTCGTCCAGCTTCGCAGGATCGGCCAGTTCGAGGCGCAGGCGGCTGGAGCAGGCGCTGACGGCGACGATGTTGGACAGCCCCCCGAGGCCGGGCAGCAGGGCCTGGGCGGTCTTCGGATCGGAGGCGGCCGGCGCGACGGGCGCGAGCGCGGTTTGGGCCGGAGCCTGGGCCGGAGCCGTCACCCCCGCGCCGGCGGCCTGGCGGATCTCGCCGGCGACGGTGTCGGCGATGGGGCCCAGCACCACCTGCAGGGCCTTGTCGGAGGGCCGCACGATCCCGCGCGCGCCCAGGGCCTTGAGGCGGGCCTCGTCGACGGCCTTCTGGTCGGCCACGATCAGCCGCAGACGGGTGGTGCAGGCGTCGACGCTGACGAGGTTGGCGCCGCCGCCCAGGGCGATGACGAAGTCCGCGCCGCGTCCGCCGGCGCTGGGGGCCGGGGCGGCGTTGAGCATGGCCGCCTCCTCCTCCGGCTCGCGGCCGGGGGTCTTCAGGTCGAAGCGGACGATGAAGAACCGGAAGAGGCCGTAATAGACGGCGAAATACAGAGCCCCGATCGGCAGCAGCAGCAGCGGGTGCGTGGCCTTGCCGAAGTTGAGGATGTAGTCGAAGAGCCCGGCCGAGAAGGTGAAGCCCAGCTTCACGTCCAGCAGGTTCATCAGGGCCATGGAAACGCCGGTCAGCACCGCGTGCACGGCGTAGAGCGCCGGGGCCAGGAACATGAAGGAAAACTCGATCGGCTCGGTCACCCCGGTCAGGAACGAGGTCAGGGCCAGGGACGCCAGCATGCCGCCCACGGCCTTGCGGCGCTCGGGCCGGGCGGTGTGCAGCATGGCCAGGCACGCGGCCGGCAGGCCGAACATCATCACCGGGAAGAAGCCGCTCATGAAGCCGCCGGCGGCCGGATCGCCGGCGAAGAAGCGGCGCAGATCCCCCGTCGCCCCATGGAAGTCGCCGATCACGAACCAGGCGATGTTGTTGAGGATGTGGTGCAGGCCGGTGACGATCAGGATGCGGTTGAGGAACCCGTAGACCAGAAGCCCCCACTGGCCCGAGCCGACGACGGCGCGGCTGGCGGCGTCCACCCCGCCGTTGATGGCGTCGTAGCCCAGGCCCACCAGGCCCGCCATCAGCAGGCCCGCAAGGCCGGCCACGATCGGCACGAAGCGCCGGCCGCTGAAGAAGGCCAGGTACTCGGGCAGCTTGAAGCCGGAGAAGCGGTTGTAGAAGAGGCCGCCGATGACGCCGGACAGGATGCCGATCGGCACGGAAAGCTTGGAGAGGGCCTTGGCCTTGTAGGCCGCCCCGGCGAGAGCCGCGTGGGCTTCGACGAGGCCCGCCGTCGTCTCGGCCGGCACGTGCAGCAGGGCCTTGGCCCCCTCGGTGGCGATCAGGAAGCAGACGACGCCGGCCAGCCCGGCCGCGCCGTTGTTCTCCCTGGCCAGACCCACGGCCACGCCGATGGCGAACAGCAGGCCCAGGTTGGCGAAGATCGCATCGCCGGCGGCGGCGATGAAGGCGATGTCCAGAAGGTCGGGCTGGCCGAGGCGCAGCAAGAGGCCCGCCACCGGCAGCACCGCGATCGGCAGCATCAGGGCCCGGCCGAGCGGCTGGAGGATTTCGAGCGGCGACTTCATCGGCGTCAGGCTCCGACCGTCTTGTCTTGGAAGGTCTTGGTCAATTGGCGGACCGCCTCGGGCGAGGTCTGGTCCAGGGCCTGGGCGGCCAGGGCCCGGCAGGCGGCAAGATCGAGGGTGCGCACCAGGGCCTTCACCTCCGGCACGATCGAGGCGGTGGCCGAAAGCTCGGTGACGCCCAGGCCCAGGAGAACCGGCACGGCGGCCAGGTCCGAGGCCAGGCCCCCGCAGACGCCCACCCAGCGGCCGTGCTTGCTCGCCCCCTTGCAGGTCTGGTCGATCATCCGCAGCACCGCCGGGTGCAGGGCGTCGATGCGGGCGGCCAGCTCCGGATTACCCCGGTCCATGGCCAGGACGTATTGGGTCAGATCATTGGTGCCGACCGAGAGGAAGTCGGCCTCGGCGGCGATCAGGTCGGCGGTCACCGCGGCGGCCGGGGTCTCGATCATCACCCCCAGCTCGACGCGCTGCGTGATCCCCAGCTCCTTCCTGGCCTCCTCCAGCACCGCGCGCACGGCGCGCAGTTCGGAGAGCGAGCCCACCATCGGCACCATGATCCTGCATTGGCCGAGCGGCGCCACGCGAAGGATAGCGCGCAGCTGGGTCTTCAGCAGATGCGGCCGCCAGAGGGAAACCCGCACGCCGCGCAGGCCCAGGGCCGGGTTCTCCTCGGCCGGGATGGGCAGATAGGGCGCGACCTTGTCGCCGCCGACGTCCAGCGTGCGCACGATCAGCGGCCGGCCTTCCAGCGCCGTGGCCACGGCCTGGTACTCCTTGGTCTGCTCGTCCTCGCCGGGCGGGGTGTCGCGGTCGAGGAACAGGAACTCGGTGCGCAGCAGGCCGCAGCCCTCCGCGCCGTTGGCGGCGGCGGCCCTGGCGTCCTTCTCCGAGCCGACATTGGCGAAGACCTCGATCCGCGCGCCGCAGGCCGTCGCGCTCTGCTGGTGGGCGGCGGCCCTGGCGGCGGCGCGGCGCTCGTGGCGGGCGGCGATGGCGCTCTGCGCGTCGGCCAGAGCGTCCGCGCCGGGGGCCACGCGCAGCTTGCCGCCCTCGGCGTCGAGGATCAGGGCCGTGCCGTCGGCGATCTCCAGCGCGCCGGCACCGACGGCCACCAGGGCCGGCAGGCCCATGGCCGCGGCCAGGATGGCCACGTGCGAGGTGGGGCCGCCGCGGGCGGTGGCCAGGCCCGCCACGCGGCTGGGGTCCACGCCCATCAGCTGCGAGGGCAGAAGCTCGTCGGCCAGCAGGATCGCCCCGGCCGGCAGGACCCGGGCGCTTTCCTCCTCCAGCCCCAGCAGGGCCCGCAGCACTTGGCGCTCCAGGTCGATCAGGTCGTCGACCCGCTCGGCCAGCCGCCGGTCGCCCAGGCCCTTCAGCGCCTCGACATAGCCGCCGACGGCGCGCCGCCAGCCGAAACCCGCGCTCTTGCCCTCGCCCACCTGCTTGCGGGCCGCGGCGGTCAGTTCGGGGTCTTCGAGGAAGGCCAGGTGCGCGGCCAGGATCGCCTTGCGCGCGGCCTCGCCGGTCTCGGCGGCCGAAGCGATGCGCGCGCGCACCGTCTCCAGGGCCCCGTCCAGCGCCGCCAGCTCGGCCTCGACGCCCTGCCCGGTCTCGGCCACGGCGATCTCCTCCACCGCCAGCCGCACGGCCTGGCCGATCGCCAGACCCGGCGCGGCCATCACCCCGGACAGCACGCCCGGCTCGGTCGGGGCCTCGGGCGCTGCGATGACGATCGGGGCCTCTTCGATGATCTTGGCCGCGACCTCGCCGGCCTTCTCGCCCCCCGCCTTCTCGCCCATGCCGCTCTCGATCAGGCCGGCCAGCGCCTCGACGGCGGCCTGGGCGTCCGCGCCCGAAGCGACGATGGAGATGTGATCGCCGAGCTTGACGGCCAGGGCCATCACCCCGACCGGGCTCCTGGCGCTCGCCCGGCGGCCGCCGGCCACCACGGCGATCTCGGCGGAAAAGCCTCGCGCCGTCTGCGCGATCCGCGCCGCCGGCCGGGCGTGGACGCCGTGCGCCAGCGGCACGACCACTTCGCGGGCGATCTCGACCTCGGCGGCCGCGTCCTCGGCCGCGCCCGCGCCGGACGCCGCGACCAGCTCCATCAGGAAGCCGCCGGCCCCGGTCTCCAGCCCGTCCGCCCGCCGCACGATCGAAAAGGCCTCGGGATTGGTAATGACCACCGGCGTGATCAGGCTCTTGGCCTTTCGCGCCAGCAGGTCCAGATCAAAGCCGATCAGCGCCTGCCCGGCCTTCACCGCCTGGCCCTCGGCCACGTGGACCTCAAAGCCCTCCCCGCCCAGCGCCACCGTCTCCAGCCCCACATGCATCAGGATCTCGGCCCCGTTCGAGGCCCGGACCGTCACCGCGTGACCCGACCGGTGCACGCTCGCAACCACGCCCTCGCAAGGCGAAACCAGCAACGACCCCACCGGATCGATCGCCACCCCGTCACCCAGCATCCGTCCCGCGAACACCGCGTCCGGAACCTCCTCCAACGATCCCGCCCAACCCGCAACAGGCGACAAAAGCACCAGACTGGACATCGGCG
>JASGDR010000300.1:0-4493 GCA_047607095.1 Caulobacter sp. | reverse complement strand
GAAACCGCCACCGCCGCCCGTCGGCCGCGCGCGTGACGCGCCAGCCGCGCTCACGCCTCCCGAGCTCGAAACCTTCATGACGACCGTCGCTCCAAAGCTGGTCTCGTACGCTTACATATAGGGAGTCGCGCCCCCCGATGAGAACTCATATTCGAGATGGGCGCTTGCGGTATGGTTAATGCCGGGCAGAATCTGCCGGACAGGAATGTCGCAGGCGTCTTTACCCGCCGTTTTCGTTGATTTTCCTCACCTTTTCCTGTTGGCCCGGTTCTGGCATGGGCCGCGACGGAATTGCGTCTTCGGTGTGGAAATCCATGCGTCGTTCATTTTTCAGCTCCGTTCTCGCCGGCCTGGCCCTCGCGGCCATGACCGTCGCCGCCGGCCCGGCCGCCGCCAAGTCGCGGATCAAGGACATCGTCGCCGTCGAGGGCGTGCGCGATAACCCCCTGATCGGCTACGGCATCGTGGTGGGCCTGAACGGCACGGGCGACAGCCTGCGCAACGCGCCGATGACCAAGCAGAGCATGGAGTCGCTGCTCGAGCGCCAGGGCGTCAACGTCCGCGACGCCAACCTCAACGCCAAGAACGCCGCGGCGGTGATGGTCACCGCCAAGCTGCCCGCCTTCGCCGGCGCCGGTTCGAAGATCGACGTCTCGGTCTCGGCCATGGGCGACGCCAAGAGCCTGCAGGGCGGCACGCTGATGGTCACCGCGCTGCAGGGCGCCGACGGCCAGACCTACGCCGTCGCCCAAGGCCAGGTGCAGACCGGCGCCGTCTCGGCCAGCGGCGCCTCGGGCAGCTCGATCAGCCGCGGCGTGCCGACCGCCGGCCGTATCGCCGCCGGCGCCGACGTCGAGCGCGAGACGGGCTTCCAGATGGTGGCCATGACCGAGCTGCGCCTGACCCTGCGCAACCCCGACTTCACGACCGCCCGCCGCATCGCCGACGCCATCAACGGCAAGTACCCCGGCTGCGCCCAGGCCCAGAACCCGACCATCGTCGCCATCCGCTCGCCGGCCGGCATGGACATGATCAGCTTCGTGACCGCCATCGAGAACCTGGAAGTCGAGCCCGACGGCCCGGCCAAGGTGATCATCGACGAGGTCAACGGCGTGGTGGTGATGGGCGACGACGTCCGCATCAGCCAGGTGGCGATCGCCCAGGGCAACCTGACCATCTCGGTCCAGGAGACCCCGGCCGTCAGCCAGCCGGCCCCGTTCAGCCAGGGCCAGACCAAGGTCGTCCCGCAGACGGCGATCAACATCGACGAGGAAAAGGGCAAGAAGCTGATCACCCTGGGCGGCGGCGCCTCGCTCAAGAGCCTGGTCGGCGGCCTCAACGCCCTGGGCGTGACCCCGCGCGACATGATCACCATCCTGCAGGCCGTGAAGGCCGCGGGCGCCCTGCAAGCCGACATCGAGGTGATGTGATGAGCGCCCTCTCCGCCGCCGCCACCTCGGTCGACACCTTCTCGGCCATCACCGGAAACGGCGCGGCCTCGGCCGCCGAACTGGCCAAGCGCGGCAAGATCAAGGAAACGGCCCAGAAGTTCGAGGCCTCGTTCCTGTCGTCGATGATGCAGTCGATGTTCGAAGGCGTGGAGACCCCCTCGCTGTTCGGCGACGGCCAGAGCGAGAAGATGTTCCAGTCGCTGATGACCGAGGCCATGGCCAAGGAAGTGAGCAAGGCCGGCGGCATCGGCATCGCCGCCTCGGTGCAGCGCGAGATGCTCAAGCTGCAAGGTCTCCAGGAGGTCGCTCAATGACCCTCTCCCCCGCCGACGAGCGCGTCGAACAGCTGATCGTCCTGACCGAGCGCCTGACCGACCTGATCGCCCGCCAGGCCACCGCCTTCGAGGCCCGCAAGCCGCACGAGGCCGCGCGCCACGTCGAGGAAACGGCCAAGCTCGCCAACATCTACCGCCACGAGTCGACCCGGGTGCGCGGCAACGTCGCCATCGTCCAGGCCGCCACGCCCGAGCGCCGGATGCGCCTGGTGCGCGCCACCGAGGCCTTCGACGCCGTCCTGGCCCGACAGTCGCGCGCCATCGCCGCGGCCAAGACCGTCACCGAGGGCCTGGTCCGCGCCGTCGCCAACGAGATCGCCGCCCAGCGCCCGCAGGCCGCCGGCTACGGCCCCAGCGCCCAGGGCTCGGCCTACAAGAACAGCGCCACGGCCATCACGCTGAACCAGCGGGCCTAGCTCCCTCTCCCCTTTGCGGGAGAGGGTGAGGGGTCGCACCTACGGAAACGCCGCGAAAGCCGATCGGCTTTCGCGGCGTTTGGCGTCTGAGAGACCCCTCATCCGTCAGCTTCGCCGACACCTTCTCCCGCAAGGGGAGAAGGAAAAACTACTCCACCCCCGCCACGGCCAGCAGGGCCGCCAGGCCCACCTGCATGCCCTTGAGGCTCTCGCCCTTCTCGACGTCGATCCATTCGTCCAGGGCGTGGGCGCGGCCGGCCTTGCCGCCGGCGCCGATGGTCACGGCCGGGATCCCCAGGCTCATCGGCAGGTTGGCGTCGGTCGACGAGGCCTCGTGGCTGGGCGTGAAGCCGAGCGCCGAGGCGGCCGCGGCGGTGGCCGTGACGATCGTCGCCTTCGGATCCGTGCCGCCGGCCGGGCGCTCGCCGATCACCTTGGCTTCGTAGGAGACCACGCCCGGCTTGGTCGAGCGGGCGGCGTTCTCGCCGGCCACGGCCTTGTCGAGGATGGCCACCAGGGTCTTGTCCAGCTTGGCCAGTTCCTCGGCGCTCTCCGAGCGCATGTCGAACTCCATGAAGATCGAGTTCGGGATCGAGTTGACCGAGGTGCCGCCGCCGACCACGCTGGCCGAATAGGTCGTCTTCGGATCGGCCGGCGGCTTGACCGCATAGAGGTCGACCACCGACTGGGCCATGGCCGTCATCGGGTTGACCACGCCGAACGCGCCGTAGCTGTGGCCGCCCGGCCCCTTGAAGGTGACGCGATAGCGCTTGGAGCCGACGCCGCGGTCGACGATGCGCGAGGGGTCCGAGCCGTCCATCGAGAAGAAGGCGCTGATCCGGCCCTGGTACTTGCCCTTGGTGAAGAGATGGCGCACGCCGCGCAGGTCGCCCGGCCCCTCCTCGCCCACGTTGCCGACGAACAGGATGTCGGCCTTGGTGCTGATCTTGGCCGCGTCCAGCGCCCGCACATAGGCCAGCAGCACGGCCAGCGAGCGGGTGTCGTCGCCAATGCCGGGGGCCGACAGCTTCGTGCCCTCGCGCTTGACCTTCACCTCGGTGCCTTCGGGAAAGACGGTGTCGAGGTGGGCGGCGATGACCACGAACGGTCCCTTGCCCTTGGTCGCCGTCCCGGGCCGCACGCCCATGACGTTGCCCTCGGCGTCCATCTCGACGTCGGTCAAGCCCACGGCCTTCAGCATCTCGAGATAGGCGCGGGCCCGCTTCTCCTCCTTGAACGGCGGAGCCGGGATCTCGGTCAGGGCGACGATGTCGGCGACCGTGCGGTCGTAGTCGGCGTCCAGCTGGCGGACGGCGGCCTTGAAGCCCGCGCCGCCGACGATCTTCTGCACGGCCTTGACCGAGGTGTCGGCCTTTTTGGCGGCGTCGACCTCGGGGCCGTAGAGCGCGCCGGCGGCGAACAGCGAGGCTGCGAACAGCAGGGAACGCGACAGGCGGCGCATGGGCGGGCTCCGAATCTTCAGGTCCGCAGACCAGAGCGGCGCGCCCGCCCGCTTGGCAATCCACAAATCGGCGAACGACGGCCCTCTGGACGAACGGCCCGCGCCGCCCGACATTGCCCAACGTCAAGGAGATCGGTCATGGCCCTCGCAAAAGCCGCATCCGCGTTCGCCGGCCTGGGCCTTCTGGTCCTGACCGCCGTCGCCCCGCCCGCCGCCGCCCAGGGCGCGGTGCCGCTCGCCGGTCCGCTGGGCGTGGGCGGCAAATGGATGCTGGACCTGCCCCGCTCGCACTTCAACGAGGCCCTGACCGGCGCCGCGCCGCTGAGCGGCGAGCTCGACATCACCAAGGACGACGGCAAGTTCATCGCCTGGACCCTGGTCGAGGAGGACGACGAGGGCGTGGCCGCCATCCAGTTCGCCGACGCCGGCCTCGACGGCTCGCCGACGCGGGCCGTGGTCAACTTCAACTTCGTGACCCTGAGCGTCGAGCGCACCGGCCCGTCCAGCGTGGCGGTGATGACCCACGGCCAGACCGGCCGCCGCCAGACCATGCGCGTGGCCCTGTCGGGCCCCGACACCCTGCTGATCGAGCAGGACGTCGACGGCAAGCCCGGCCCGCCGGACCAGACGCTGATCTTCGTGCGGAAGAAGTAGGAAAGAACCTCCCCCTCTGGGGGAGGCGGCCGAAGGCCGGTGGGGGGCCGTTTTCAGCCGACGGGGAGCCGGCCGCTCGGCGACCGCTCCCCCCACCGATCGCTTCGCGATCACCTCCCCCACAGGGGGAGGTTCCTCAAGTCATCAGTCCGCGTGAACGCGGTCCACGCGCGGG
>JASGDR010000299.1:0-10026 GCA_047607095.1 Caulobacter sp. | reverse complement strand
GCCCGGTCCGGGCGGCGGCCCCTTGCCTGTCATCGCACCGGACGGCCGCATGGTCGCCGACGCCTACGCCCGGCCGTTCACGCCCGACGGCCGTCCGCGCGTGGCCCTGGTGATCGGGGGCCTCGGCCTCAACGCCCAGACCACCCGCGCCGCCATCGAGACCCTGCCGCCCGAGATCACCCTGTCGTTCGCGCCCTATGCGGAAGGCCTGCAAGGCTGGATCGACCTGGCGCGCTCGCACGGCCACGAGGTGCTGCTCGAGACGCCGATGGAGCCCAACGACTATCCGGCCAACGATCCGGGCCCCTACACCCTGATCGCCGCCAACCGGCCCGACGAGACCGTGCGCAAGCTGGAATGGCTGATGTCGCGCGCCACCGGCTATTTCGGCCTGACCAACTATCTCGGTTCGAAATTCCTGGCCTCCGACCCGGCCATGGCCACCTTCATGGCCTCGCTCAAGGCCCGGGGCTTGGCCTTCGTCGACGACGGCGCGGCCGCCCGTCGCGGCGGCCCGATCCCCCGCGCCTCGGCCGAGCGCGGCATCGACGACGATCTGTCCGGCGAGGCCATCGAAGGCCAGCTGCGGGCCCTGGAAGCCGGCGCCGGCGCGCGCGGCGCGGCCCTGGGCGTGGGCTTCGCCTACCCCGTCACCATCAGCCAGGTGCGCAACTGGGCCGGCGGCCTGAACGCGCGGGGCGTGCAACTGGCCCCGGCTTCGGCTATCGCCAGGCGATGAGCCAAGCGATCGACCTGTCCCTCTACCGCCCCAACGTGGGCGTCGCCCTCTTCCACCCGACCGACGGCCGCGTCTGGCTGGGCATGCGCCACCAGCAGGAGCCGCCCTACAACTGGCAGCTGCCGCAGGGCGGCGTCGACGAGGGCGAAGACCTGGAAGCCGCCGCCCGCCGCGAGCTGCACGAAGAGACCGGCGTCACCTCCGTCGAGCTGCTGGGCCGCACCGAGGGCTGGCTGACCTACGACTATCCGCCCGAGTTCATGGGAACCAAGCGCGCCCGCGGGTTCCTGGGCCAGAAGCAGGTGTGGTTCGCCTTCCGCTTCACGGGAGAGGAGAGCGAGATCGATCTGGCCGCCCACGGCGACGTCGAGTTCGACGCCTGGCGCTGGGGCGCTCTCGACGAAACGCCCGAACTGATCGTACCCTTCAAGCGCGGCGTCTACGAACGGATGGTCGCCGCTTTCTCGGGGTTCGCCCGCGCCGCCTGACGCCTGAAGGCTCGCGCGCCAATCCCAAACGGGACTTGGAGGGCGTGGCGTGACCAGAACGATCCTGATGATCCACGGCTACGGCATGACCGGCGATGGCTGGGCGCCGGCGGCCGAGGCCTTCCGCAAGGCCGGCTATGCGGTCGAGACCCCGACCATCCGGCCGGCTCTGCGCACGCCGGCTTCGCCCAAGGCCGAGCTGGGCGGCCTGACCCTGGCCGACTACGTCGCCGAGATCAGCGCCCTGGCGGCCGTCACCGCCGCGCGCGACGGGATCAAGCCGATCGTCTTCGGCCATTCGATGGGCGGGCTGATCGCCCAGAAGCTGGCCGAGAGCGGCCTGACCTCCGGGATCGTACTGTTCGCCCCCGCCTCGCCGGCCGACGCGCGCGGCAAGCCCAAGCTCTCGCCCGTGTTCACCTTCCTCAACGCGGTGCTCACCCAGGGCGGCCCGCCCAAGCCGGTGAAGATGTGGAAGACCGGCTTCAAGTTCGGCGTGGTCAACGCCGTGCCCGCCGCCCGCCACGACGCCCTTTACGCCTCGGCGGTCTACGACTCCGGACGGGTGCTGCAGGACCTGGCCTATCCCGACCGCGATCCCTCGCGCACCGCCCATGTCGACGCCGCCAAGGTGACCGTGCCGGTCATGGTGCTGGCCGGGGCCCGCGACCGCACCACGCCGGTCGAGGACGTTCGCCTGATCGGCCGCAAGTACGTCGGCGCCGACTATCGCGAATATCCCGACCACGCCCACTGGATCATCGACGAGCCGGGCAGCGCGGCCCTGTACGATGCGGTGAAGGCCTGGCTGTCGGAGAAGGGCCTGGGCCCGGCCTCCGCGCCGCCGCCCGCCAAGCCCGAGCCGAAGGTCGAGCCCAAGGCCGAACCGGCTCCGGAACCGAAAGCCGAGGCCGCGCCCGAACCGGCCGTGAAGCCGAAAGCGCCCGCCAAGCCCAAGGCCCCGGCGAAAGCCAAGGCCGTCGCCAAGGCCGCGCCCGTCGCAGCCAAGACGGAAGCCGAGCCCAAGGCCGCGCCCGCCGCCAAGACCGCCAAGACCGCCAAGCCGAAAGCGGCCCCGCCGGCGCCGGTCGCGCCGCCCCCCGCCGCCAAGGCGCCGGCGAAGGCCAAGACCGCTCCGGCGGCCAAGGTCGCCAAGCCCAAGCCGGCGAAGGCCGCCGCGCCGCCTCCCGAGCCCGCCGCGCCGGCCGCCAAGAGCAAGCCCGCCCCCAAGGCCAAGGCCGCTTCGGCCGCGAAGGCCGAGCCCGCGCAGCCGCCCGCCAAGGCCGCGCCCAAGGCCAAGAGCGCTCCGAAGGCCGCGCCCGCGTCGAAGGCGGCGAAACCCGCCAAGGCCGAGGCCCCGGCCAAGCCGAAGGCCGCCAAGCCTGCGACAACGACGCCCGCCAAAACTTCGCCACGCGGCAAGAAGAGCGTGTAGGCTCCATTGAAACGCTCGTATCAGTCACGCGGGCGGGGTTGACCTAAGAGGCGGGCGTGAAGGCTCCGGTGATCATGGTCCACGGCGCCTTCTGCGGCGGCTGGACGTTCGACGCGTTCCGCGCGCCCTTCGAGGCCGCCGGGCATCAGGTGCTGACGCCCGACCTGCCGGGCCGCGCGCCCGGCGAGTCGACCGTCGGCCTGTCGATGAGCGACTACGCCCGCGCCGTGGTCGGCCTGATCCGCTCGTGCGAGACGCCGCCGATCCTGATCGGCCACTCGATGGGCGGGCTGGTGGCCCAGCTGGCCGCCGGCCGCGCGAGCGTCGACCGCCTGATCCTGCTGGCCCCGTCGCCGCCGTGGGGCGTGCATGGCGCGAGCCTCGAGGAAGCGGTCTCGGCCGTCAGCCTCTATGCGCTGGGTCCCTACTGGCTGCAGGCCATCGCGCCGGACTACGGCGTCGTGCGCCGCTACAGTCTCGACCGGCTGCCCCGCGAACGCCGCCGCGCCCTCTACGCCCGCATGACGTCGGAAAGCGGCCGGGCGCTGTGGGAGACGCTGAACTGGTGGCTGGACCCGTTCATGACCACCAGCCCCGGCCCGGTGAAGGCGCCGGTGCTGGCCATCGCGGGCGGCCAGGACGTCGTCCATCCGCCCGCCACCGTCCGCCAGACCGCCGCCCGCCTGGGCGGGGTGTTCCGCGAGTTTCCGGAAATGAGCCACTGGCTGCCGGGCGAGCCGGGCTGGGAAGACGTGGCCCAGGCCTGCCTGGCGTTCATCGCGGCCGAGGACCGGGCGGCGGCTTAGTCCCAGATCCTCCCCCTCTGGGGGAGGATTTAGTGCGTCGAAAACACCTTCAGCCCCAGGATCCCCGAGACGATCAGCGCCAGGCACACCAGCCGCGCCGCCGTGGCCGGCTCCTTGAAGAGCAGGATGCCGACGATGGCCGTGCCGACGGCGCCGACGCCGGTCCAGACCGCGTAGGCCGTGCCCAGCGGCAGGCTCTTCACCGCCCAGCCCAGCAGGCCCATCGAGGCGACGAGGCTGATCGCGGTCAGCACGGTGGGGATCGGGCGGGTGAAGCCCTCGGTGTACTTCAGGCCGACGGCCCAGCCGATTTCGAAAAGACCGGCGATGAAAAGGATGATCCAGGCCATGACCTGCTCCCGTTGTTCGCGCGCCCGGCCCTTGGCCTCGGCGTCGCGAGAAGCGGGGTCGTCCCCGGAAAAAAGCAAAGGCGCAGGGTCGTCCCCGCGCCTTGCCTAGATAGCTTCTGGATCCCGGAGGGCAAGCCCTCCCCCCAAGAAGGGGAAAAGATCACTGGGTGGTGTAGAGGATCTGGGCCTGCTCGAAGTTCTTGCCGACCGAGCTGTCGTCCAGCTTCTTGAGACGGACGTAGACCAGGCCGGCCTTGCCGCCGGCGGCGTTGTTGTCCCAGGTCACGGTCAGGCGCTTGACGTCGGTGACCAGCTGGTCGTTGCGGATCAGCTTCAGCTGCGGGCTGTTCTCCCAGGTCGCCCAGTCGTGCAGGGCGGTGGCCAGGGCCTGCGCCTGATCGGCGCCCTGAGCGTGCTGGATGTTCAGCGTGCAGACGTTCTTGTTCGAACCCGGGTTGTCGAGGACGATGTTGTAGGGCTTGCCCAGATCGAGCGTCCACAGGTCGCGCTTCTTCTTGAAGCCGGCGGCCTTGGCCAGGGCGTTGAAGTCGCCGCCGACCACGGCCGGCTTGCAGACCGTGTCGAGCACGCTGAGGATCTTCACCGAGACCGGATCGGTCGGCGGCGGCGGACGAACCGGCTCCGGAGCGGCCGCGGCGGCGGCGGCTTCGGGCGTGCCGGCGGCCGGAGCCGGAACCACGGGCGCGGCCTGATCGGCGGGCGCGGCGGCCGGGGCTTCAGCAGGAGCTTGGGCCGGGGCGGCGGCGGGAGCGGATTGCTCCTGAGCGACGGCGGTCGAGACGACGCCGAGGGCGATCAAGCTGGCGAGCGCAAGGCGCATAGTCTGGATATCCCCTAGAGACTTGGAGGTCGGCATTAAAACCGACAAGCGTTCCCTCGCAACCCTTATGGTGACGGATTGCGGCGGGGATGGGGTCACAATCGTAATTTTTTGGATCCTCCCCCTCTGGGGGAGGTGTCGGCGAAGCCGACGGAGGGGGAAGTGACCGCGAAATCGGCAAGCCCCTCGGAAGCTGAAAACGCCCCCCCTCCGGCGCTCCGCGCCACCTCCCCCCGGAGGGGGAGGATCTTGGAAACGAAAACGCCCCCGCCGTTTCCGGCGAGGGCGTTTCCAGATCTTCCCAGAGAAGCGGCTCTTACGAAGCCACTTCCACGGCGTGTTCGGCCAGGATCGTGAAGCCTTCGGGACCGACGTCCGCGAAGCCGCCCTGGATGTCGAACAGCTTGACGGTCGAGCCGTCGCGCACCGTCACCCGACCCTCGCGCAGCGTGGTCATGAACGGAGCGTGGTTCGGCAGCACGCCGAAGTCGCCTTCCGTACCCGGCGCGTCGACCTGGTCGACGTCGGCGGAGAACAGTTCGCGCTCGGGCGCGACGAGGGAGAAGTGCAGCTTGGCCATCAGTCGTAGGTCTCCACGGCGCCCAGGGCCGCTTCGATGTCTTCGTCGGTCTGGATCTCGGTGCCGCAGAACGGGCAGAAGCGGATGGTGGTCAGGACAGCGCCCGTCTCACCATCGACTTCCCGTTGACCCAGGTTCAACAGGATCAGGCCGCTGTCGTGCTCGATGAGGGAGGCCTCGGCGTCCGAAGACACCGCGTCCTCCAGCTCGTCGCAGCAGAAGTGGCCGAGATCGCCGTCTTCGTCGTGCATCAGGCTTCCGCCGCCATCTTTTCGGCCTTGGCCACGGCTTCCTCGATCGGACCGACCATGTAGAAGGCGCCTTCCGGCAGGTGGTCGTATTCACCGTCCACGATGCCCTTGAACGAGCGGATCGTGTCCTTCAGCTGGACGAAGGCGCCCGGCGTGTTGGTGAACTGCTCGGCCACGTGGAACGGCTGGCTCAGGAAGCGGCTGATCTTGCGGGCGCGAGCGACCGTCAGCTTGTCCTCTTCCGACAGTTCGTCCATGCCCAGGATGGCGATGATGTCCTTCAGGGCCTTGTACTGCTGAAGCACTTCCTGGACGCGGCGAGCAACGGTGTAGTGCTCTTCGCCGATGACCAGCGGGTCCATGATCCGCGAGGTCGAGTCCAGCGGATCGACGGCCGGGAAGATGGCCTGGGCGGCGATGTCGCGCGACAGAACGGTGGTGGCGTCCAGGTGGGCGAACGAAGCGGCCGGGGCCGGGTCGGTCAGGTCGTCGGCGGGAACGTAGATGGCCTGGACCGAGGTGATCGAACCCTTGTTGGTCGAGGTGATGCGCTCCTGCAGGTTGCCCATCTCGGTGGCCAGGGTGGGCTGGTAGCCCACGGCCGAGGGGATGCGGCCCAGCAGAGCCGACACTTCGGCGCCGGCTTGGGTGAAGCGGAAGATGTTGTCGACGAACAGCAGCACGTCCTTGCCTTCTTCGTCACGGAAGTATTCCGCGATCGACAGGCCGGTCAGGGCGACGCGGGCGCGGGCGCCCGGCGGTTCGTTCATCTGGCCGTAGACCAGGGCGCAGCGCGAGCCTTCGGTCGAGCCGTTGTTGGCCTTCGGGTCGACGTTCACGTTCGACTCGATCATCTCGTGATAGAGGTCGTTGCCTTCGCGGGTGCGTTCGCCCACGCCGGCCAGAACCGAGTAACCGCCGTAAGCCTTGGCGATGTTGTTGATCAGTTCCTGCATCGTCACGGTCTTGCCGACGCCGGCGCCGCCGAACAGGCCGATCTTGCCGCCCTTGGTGTAGGGGCACATCAGGTCGATGACCTTGATGCCCGTGACCAGCACTTCAGCGGTGTTGGTCTGCTCGGCGAAGGTCGGGGCGTCGCGGTGGATCGGGCGCGACAGGTCCGACTGGATCGGGCCCTGCTCGTCGATCGGCTCGCCGATGACGTTCATGATGCGGCCCAGCGTGCCCGGACCGACCGGAACGCGGATGGCTTCGCCGGTGTCGCGCACGGGCTGACCGCGGACCAGGCCTTCGGTGGCGTCCATGGCGATGGCGCGGACGGTGTTCTGACCCAGGTGCTGGGCGACTTCGAACACCAGGCGCTGGCCGGTGGCGGTGTTGGTGGTCTCGACGGCGTTCAGGATCGCCGGCAGGGCGCCGGTGAACTCGATGTCGACGACGGCGCCGATGATCTGAACCAGCTTGCCGGTGGCTTCGCCGGCGACGGGAGCAGCGGCCTTCGGGGCGGCGGCGGCCTTCGGAGCAGCCGGCTTCTTGGCGGCCGGAGCCTTGGGAGCAGCAGCGGCCGGAGCGGCGGCGGCGGCCTTCGTGGCGGCGGGCTTCTTGGCGGCGGCCGGCTTTTCAGCGGCGGCGGCGGGAGCCTTAGCAGGGGTCTTGGCCATGGCGTGCGGGTCTTTCGTGCGTCTCTGCGTGCGTTTTTGGCGTTAGGCTAGATCAGACGGCTTCGGCGCCGGAGATGATCTCGATCAGCTCCTTGGTGATCTGGGCCTGGCGGGAACGGTTGTACTCGAGGGTGTAGCGCTTGATCATGTCGCCCGCGTTCCGCGTGGCGTTGTCCATCGCCGTCATCTGGCTGGCGTAGAAGCCGGCCATGTTGTCGAGCAGGGCCGACAGGATCTGGACCGTCAGGTTGCGCGGCAGCAGGGTCTCGAGGATGGCCTCTTCCGAGGGCTCGTACTCGTAGACCGCGGCCGGGCCCGAAGCGGCTTCACCGCCCTCGACGACCGCCGGGATCAGCTGCAGCGCGGTCGGAACCTGCTGCACCACCGACTTGAAGCGGCTGTAGAACAGCGTGACCACGTCGATGTCGCCGGCTTCGTAAAGCTTGGTGACGACGTCGGCGATCGGCTGGGCCACCGACAGCGTCAGTTGGCGGTAGGCCGACAGGTCGAAGTTATCCACCACCTTGTCGCCGTAGGGGCGCTTCAGCTGGGCGGTCACCTTCTTGCCGACGCAGACGATCTTCACGTCCTTGCCCTGGGCGATCAGCCCGTCGATGTGGGCGCGGGCCGCGCGCACGATCGACGAGGTGAAGCCGCCCGCCAGACCGCGGTCCGCGGCGGCCACCACCACCAGGTGACGGTCGTCGCGGCCGGTGCCGGTCAGCAGCGCCGGAGCGCCGTCGCCCGACACGCCGGTCGCGAGGTTGGCGATGACGCTGGCCAGACGCCGGGCGTACGGACGGGCGGCTTCCGCCGCGTCCTGGCTCCGGCGCAGCTTGGCAGCCGCCACCATCTGCATCGCCTTCGTGATCTTTTGCGTCGCTTTGACGCTCGAGATCCGATTGCGCATTTCCTTCAAGCTGGCCATTCGGCGCTACTCTCTCCGAGCGGTTCCGAGGGGGCTTAGGCGAAGGTCGACGAGAAGCTGTCGAGCGCGCTCTTCAGCGACGCTTCCAGGTCCTTGTCGAGGGCCTTCTTGGTGGCGATGCCGGTCAGCAGATCGGCGTGCTGGCTGTGCAGGCGGGCCAGGAACTCGGTCTCGAAGCGACGCACCGACGAGGTCGGGATCTTGTCGAGATAGCCGCGGGTGCCGGCGTAGATCACGCAGACCTGCTCTTCGACCGACAGCGGCGCGTATTGCGGCTGCTTCAGCAGCTCGGTCAGGCGCTCGCCGCGGGCCAGCATCTTCTGGGTCGAGGCGTCGAGGTCCGAACCGAACTTCGCGAAGGCGGCCATTTCACGATACTGGGCCAGCTCGCCCTTAATCGGACCGGCGACCTGCTTCATGGCCTTGATCTGGGCCGACGAACCCACGCGCGACACCGAGATGCCGACGTTCACGGCCGGGCGGATGCCCTGATAGAACAGGTCGGTTTCCAGGAAGATCTGGCCGTCGGTGATCGAGATCACGTTGGTCGGGATGTAGGCCGACACGTCGTTGGCCTGGGTTTCGATGATCGGCAGAGCCGTCAGCGAGCCCGAACCGTTGTCTTCGTTCAGCTTCGCGGCGCGCTCCAGCAGGCGCGAGTGCAGGTAGAACACGTCGCCCGGATAGGCTTCGCGGCCCGGCGGGCGGCGCAGCAGCAGCGACATCTGACGGTAGGCGACGGCTTGCTTGGACAGATCGTCATAGATGATCAGGCCGTGCAGGCCGTTGTCGCGGAACCACTCGCCCATGGCGCAGCCGGCGAACGGGGCCAGGTACTGCAGCGGGGCCGGCTCCGAGGCCGAGGCCACGACGACCGTGGTGTACTCGAGAGCGCCTTGCTCCTCGAGGGTCTTCACGATCTGGGCGACGGTCGAACGCTTCTGGCCGATGGCGACGTAGACGCAGTAGAGCTTGGCGCTCTCGTCCTTGCCGGCGTTGGCGGCCTTCTGGTTCAGGATGGTGTCGATGGCGACGGCGGTCTTGCCGGTCTGACGGTCGCCGATGATCAGCTCGCGCTGGCCGCGGCCGACCGGAATCAGGGTGTCGATCGACTTCAGGCCGGTCTGCACGGGCTCGTGCACCGACTTGCGCGGGATGATGCCCGGGGCCTTCACGTCGACGCGGCGACGCTCGGTGTACTGGATCGGGCCCTTGCCGTCGATCGGCTCGCCCAGCGGGTTGACGACGCGGCCCAGCAGGCCCTTGCCGACCGGCACGTCGACGATTTCGCCGAGGCGGCGGACTTCGTCGCCTTCCTTGATCTCCGCGTCGGCGCCGAAGATCACGGCGCCGACGTTGTCGCGCTCGAGGTTCAGGGCCATGCCCTTCACGCCGGCTTTCGGGAACTCGACCATTTCACCGGCCTGGACGTTGTCCAGACCATAGATGCGGGCGATGCCGTCGCCGACCGACAGAACTTGGCCGATGTCCGAGACGGCGGCTTCCTCGCCGAAGTTGGCGATCTGCGACTTGAGGATGGCCGAGATTTCGGCGGCGCGGATGTCCATGGCTGGGTCGGGCTCTTTCTTAGGGCTCTCTGCGTACGTACGTTTTTTGCGCGGTTATACGCTTAGGCGCGCTTGAGGGCGAATTTCAGGGAGTCGAGCTTCGAACGGAGCGAAGCGTCGAACAGACGGGAACCGACGCGCACCTTGACGCCGCCCAGGATGGACGGGTCAACGCGGGTCGAGATTTCGGGGGTCTTGCCGAGCGCGCTCGACACGGCGGCCGTGACGGCCTTCAGCTGGGCGGCGCTCAGCGGGGCGGCCGAGACCACCTCGGCGGCGACCACGCCGCGATGCTTGGCCGACAGCGCCACGAAGGCGTTGATCGCGCCGACCAGTTCGGCCGCGCGGCCGTTGGTGGCGATCAGCCCCAGGAACTTGGCGGTCAGCAGGTCGAAGCCGGCCTTCACGGCGACGGCGG
>JASGDR010000298.1:0-8546 GCA_047607095.1 Caulobacter sp. | reverse complement strand
TCCCCCCACCGATCGCTACGCGATCACCTCCCCCACAGGGGAGGTTCACCAAAAACAGAAACGCCGCGAAAGCCGATCAGCTTTCGCGGCGTTTCTCATTCAATCGGACCCAAGCCTCAGTCCAGGGCGCCGATGTACGGCAGGCCGCGGCTCTTGCCTTCGTCGTCGAGGCCGTAGCCGACGAGGTAGCGGGCCGGGGCTTCCCAGGCCACGAAGTCGGGCTCCATGCCGCGCGAGGTCGGCCAGGGCTTGCGGGCGAAGACGGCGGTCAGCACTTCGCTGGCGCCGGCGTCCTTCACCAGGCGCGCGGCTTCCGACAGCGACAGGCCGGTGTCGAACACGTCGTCGACCACCAGGGCGCGGCGGCCCACCAGCGGGCGCTGCAGGTCGGCGCGCACTTCGCAGCGGCCGGTGCTCTTGCGCTCGTCATGGTACGAGGCCAGCCACAGGGCGTCGAAGCGGACGTTGCGTCCGGCCTTCCACAGGGCGCGGGTCAGGTCGGCCGCGAACCACAGCCCGCCGGTCAGCAGGCAGACGGCGACGGTGTCGTCGTCGATGCGCGGAGCGATCTGACGGGCCAGGGCGTCCACCCGCTCGGCGATTTCTTGCTCTGAAATGAGCACTTCGGGGCGGTGGAGATCGGTCATGTCAGGGGATCTTGGTCAATGATGGTCGGCGGCGGCCGGTTCGGCCGCTCCGGTCTCATGACCAGGGGCGTCATGTCCAGCCCCTTCGGCCGCGGAATCCTCCGTATGCCCCTCGGCGGCGGCATGATCCTCGGCGGGCGTGTCCTGGGCGCCGCGCAGTTCGGGCTCCCCATGGCCGTCCTTGGCCGCCTGCAGGCCGGTCTTCACCGCGTGGCCCGCGCCCTTCTCGACCGCGAAGGCGATCTCCAGCACCTGGGCGCTGGACGGCGGGTTCAGCAGGGTGACCGAGAAGTGGCGGGTCTGGCCCGGCGGGATCATCGGGTCGGCCGCCGCGGCCAGCTGGCCGGCCACGCGCTTCTGGCCCTTGTTGAGCAGGGCGATGCGCAGCGGCGGCGCCTCGACCGGCTTTTCGGTGATGTTGCGGATCACGCCGGTGATGGTCAGGGCCGCATGGCCGTCCTGCATCGAGGGCTCGGCCCGGATGCTGTTTTCCTCGACGATCAGGCCGATGGTGTTGATCGGCGCGCCGACCATGGCGTAGGCGCCGGCCGTGCTGGGCCAGAGCTTTCCGATGTTGAGACGGAAGACCCCGGCCCCGACCAAGATCACCACCATCACCGCCACCATGCCGCCCCAGACGATGCCGGTGGTCTTGGCCTCGCGCAGGCGGCGCTCGGCGTCGGCGCGGGCGCGGAACACCTTGGGCAGTTCCTCGCCCGGCAGGGCGCTGACCGGCGGCTCCGGCTCGGGCGTGTCGTCGATGGCGTGCAGGGGGTCGAGCGCCGCCGCCGCGGCGGCGGCGTCGTTCGCCGGGGCCGAGGCCGACGGCGCATCGAACAGCTCTTCGTCGGCGGCGCTTTCGTTACGCGCGGTCCACCGCGCCCCGCACGAGGCGCAGCGCACGACGCGCCCGGCCGAACCGACCTTGGCGTCGTCGACGAAATAGCGGCTGGCGCACTCCGGACAGGTCAGTATCATGGCCGCGAATCGGTCATCCCCGCTTTACAGCATTGGAGGTCGCCGATTTTAACCCTGATGTCCAGAAACCCCATCGACACACCCTTGCGGACCGGCGCAGATCAGGACCTCGACGCCGTTCCCGTGGTCCGCTTCGAAGGCGTTTCGATGCGCTACGGCCGGGGCCCGGAAACCCTGCGCGACGTCGGGTTTTCCCTTGCCCAGGGCTCGTTTCACTTCCTCACCGGCGCCTCGGGCGCGGGCAAGAGCTCGCTGCTCAAGCTGATCTACCTGGCCCATCGTGCGTCACGGGGTCGCGTCGAGCTGTTCGGCCGCGACATCAGCCTGGTCCACGCCGGCGACCTGCCGTTCCTGCGCCGCCGCATCGGCGTGGTGTTCCAGGAATTCCGCCTGCTCGAGCACCTGTCGGTGTTCGACAACGCCGCCCTCCCCCTGCGCATCGCCGGCCGCAAGCCGGCCGCCTATCGCGACGACGTCGCCGAGCTGCTGCACTGGGTGGGCCTGGGCGAGCGCATGCACGCCCTGCCCGCCACCCTGTCGGGCGGCGAGAAGCAGCGCCTGGCCATCGCCCGCGCCGTGGTCGACCGGCCCGACGTGCTGCTGGCCGACGAGCCCACCGGCAATGTCGACCCGGCCATGTCGCTGCGCCTGCTGCGCCTGTTCGTCGAGCTCAACCGCCTGGGCACCACGGTGCTCATCGCCACCCACGACGAGGAGCTGGTGGCCCGAGCCGCCCGCCCCGTGCTGCACCTGGAGCACGGCCGCCTGATCGAGCCGGGCGAGGCGCGATGAGCGGCCCCTTCGACATCAACCGCTGGAAGCCCGGCCCGCTGCTGCCGCCGCGCGACGCCCGCGACGGCGCCCTGGTCTTCGTCGTGGCCGTGCTGTGCTTCCTGGCCTGCCTGACCGCCCTTGCGGCGCTGGCCGCCAACCGCGCCGCCGAGGGCTGGAGCGCCCAGCTGACCGGCTCGGCCACCGTGGTCGTCCGCGCCAAGGCCGGCGAGACGCCCGACAGCGCCGCCGCCCGCGCGGCCGAGACCCTGGCCGGGGTCAAGGGCGTGGTCCAGGCCCAGGCGCTGACCAAGGACAAGGCCGAAGCCCTGCTGGAGCCGTGGATCGGCCGCGATGCGCTGGTCGCCGACCTGCCGACGCCGCGCCTCGTCACCCTCGACCTCGATCCCAAGGCCCCGGCCACCGCCGAGGCCCTGACCAAGGCCCTGCACGAGGCCGCCGTCGACGCCGTGGTCGACGACCACAGCCGCTGGATCGCCGACATCGAGCGCGGCGCGAGCCTGGCCCGCTGGGCGGCGCTGGGCGTCTTCGCCCTGATCGCCGCCGCCGCCGCCGCGGTCATCACCTTCGCGACCCGGGCGGGCCTGGCCGCCCGTCACGAGGTGATCGAGGTGCTGCACCTTTCCGGGGCCGAAGCCGGTTTCATCGCCCGCCTCTTCCAGAACCGTTTCGCCGCCATGGCCGCCAGCGCGGGCTTGCTCGGCGGCGCGGCCGCGGTCATCGTCGGGGTGACGGCGCGGCTGGCGGGGGGCGGCTCGGGCCTCACGCCGGTGCTGCCGCTGGCGTGGATCGACCTTCTGGCGCCCCTGCCCTGCCCGCTGATCGCCGCGCTGGTCGCGGGGCTGGCCGCGCGCGCCGCGGCCCTCCGCCTGCTGAAGGACATGCCGTGAAGAGCATCGCCGCCTTTCTGATCGTGGTGATGATCTGGACCCTGGGCCTGCTGGCCTTCACCTCGCGGGTGGAGCGCTCGACCCCGGCGGCCGATCCGCCCGTCTCCGACGGCGTCGTGGTGCTGACCGGCGCCTCGAACCTGCGCCTGGAAGCGGCCACCAAGCTGCTCGAAGCCGGCAAGGGCAAGCGCCTGCTGATCTCGGGCGTCAACCGCGAGGCCACCCGCGCCGACGTCCAGGACGTGACCAAGGCCGTCAAGCCGATCTACGACTGCTGCGTCGATCTCGGCTTCGCCGCCGCCGACACCATCGGCAACGCCCGCGAGACCGCCGAATGGGCCAAGGCCCGCGGCTACGCCAGCCTGATCGTCGTCACGGCCGACTACCACATGCCGCGCTCGATGCTGGAACTGCGCGCCACCATGCCCGAGGTCGAGCTGCACGCCTATCCGGTGGCCACCGAGAGCCTCGACGCGCGCCGCTGGTGGAAGCGCAGCCACACCGCCCGGCGGATGATCGTGGAATACTGCAAGTACCTGGCGATCCTGGGGCGCGAGGCGTTTCTGAACCTTGGCCCGAAGGAAAAGCCCGCCGAGACGTCGGCAACGAGGAAAGACTCTTGATCTACCTGCGATCGTTCCTGTTCCAACTGTTCTTCTGGCTGTGGTCGGCTCCGCTGGCCATCCTGATGCTGCTGACCCTGCCCCTGCCGCGCGCGGTCAACCGCGCCTGCCTGCGCCTGTGGTCCAAGACCGTGATCTTCGCCCTGCGCTGGCTGGCCGGCGTCAAGGTCGAGGTCCGCGGCCGCGAGAACGTTCCGACCGGCCCGGCCGTGGTCGCGGCCAAGCACCAGTCGATGTTCGACGTCTTCAGCCAGTTCGCCCTCATGCCCGACCCCTGCTTCGTCATGAAGAAGGAGCTGATGATGGTGCCGCTGTTCGGCTGGCACGGCCTGAAGGCCAGGATGATCGTCGTCGATCGCGGCGGCCACTCCACCGCCCTCAAGAAGCTGGTCCGCGACGCCGTCGAGCGCATGAAGGAAACCCGCCAGGTCGTGATCTTCCCGGAAGGCACGCGCGGCAAGGTCGGCGCGCCGGGCGACTACAAGCCCGGCATCGCCGCGCTCTACCGCGAGCTGGAGCTGCCGGTGACGCCGCTGGCCCTGAACTGCGGCGTGCACTGGAACAAGGGCTTCCTGATCAAGCCGGGCGTGATCGTCTTCCACTATCTCGAGCAGATCCCCGCCGGCCTGAAGCGCGGCGAGTTCATGCGCGAGCTGCAGACCCGCATCGACACCGCGACCAAGGCCCTGGAGGACGAGGGGATCTGATCCGCCCGCCAGGGCGGCTCATCCCTCCCGCGCCTCGACCATCTTCAGCAACTGCTCCATCGCGTGGTCGCGCACCCCGTCCTCGCGCAGGTGGCCGACCAGATCCCGCAGGTAGTCGATGTTCGGCCCCGACAACCCGCGCGCGCCGGCGATCAGTTGCGCCTGCTGCTCCAGGCTCAGCGCGCCCGCCCACTGGCCGTGCTTGCGGTCGGACAGGAACACCAGGGCCGGGACCTCGCCGTTCCCGTCGATGCGCAGCTTCGACCAGGCCTCGAAATAGGTCTCGGTCGGCTGCTCGCGTTCGCGCAGGTAAGCGTAGACCTCGGGCCAGGCGCTTTCCGCCACCCGATAGGCCACGCCGCGCACCGCCCCGCCGGGCGCCAGGCCCAGCACCAGCCCCGGCCGCTCGTAGGTGCCGCGGTGATGCACCGAATAGATGCAGAAGGCGCGCCTGCGCCCATGGAGGACCGCCGTTCTTCGGTCTATGAACGGGAACCCGGGCCGCCACATCAGCGATCCGTATCCGAACACCCAACGATCGCCGCCTTCTGGCCGCTCGCTCGACACGCCTGACACCCTCACCGACCGGAACAGTCCCCTCGCCCATGACCCATAGCGACCCGACGCCGTCCCGCAAGCCCCGCCGTCGCGGGCTCGTCCTGCCTTTCGTGCTGGCGGCCCTGGTCTGCATCGCCTGGAGCGTCGGCTGGTTCTGGCTGCGCAACGAGATGGTCCAGCGGATGGACGCCACGGCCGCCCACCTGAAGGCCGAGGGCTACGACCTGTCGTGGACGGCGCGCGAGGTCACCGGCTTTCCGTTCCGGCTCGACGTGCGGCTGGAGAACGCCCGCGTGGCCGAACCCTCGGGCTGGGCCGTCCGCGCGCCCCAGCTGAAGGGCGAGGCGATGATCTACGGCGTCGGCCACTGGATGATCGTCGCCCCGGCCGGGGTCGTGCTGACCCGTCCGGAAAAGGGCGACGTCACCGTCACCGGCGAGGCCCTGCGCGCCAGCCTGGCCGGCTTCGACCAGTATCCGCCGCGCATCTCGGTCGAAGGCGCCAAGCTCGTCTTCACCACCGCCGCCGACGTCGAGCCCTTCCCGATCAGCTCGACCGACGCCCTGCAGCTGCACCTGCGCGCCGGCCCCGACGACCAGGCCGCCATCCTGTTCAAGGCCGACGGCGCCAAGGTGGCCTTCACCGGCCTCCTGGGCCGCATCGCCCAGGACCGCACCGCTTCGCTCTACTGGGACTCGCGCCTCTCGAAGGCCTCCGCCCTGCGCGGCGACAACTGGACAGACGCGGTGCGCGACTGGACCGCCGTCGGCGGCGCCATCAGCGTCGAGAGCGGCAAGCTGACCGCCGGCGACGCCCTGATCGAAGCCAAATCCGGCGCCCTGACCGTCGATCCGAACGGCCGCCTGCGCGGCGCCCTCGACGTCACCGTGCGCGAAAAGCCCAGCCCCGCCGAAGCGATCACCGACGCCCGCTCGGCCGCCGCCGCGATCGCCGCGGCCGCCGGCCAGGACCCGACGCTCAGCGCCACCCTGGAATTCCAGAACGGCCGCACGCGTCTCGGACCGTTCGACACCGGGCCTTCGCCGCAGGTGTATGTGCCGCGGTAGGAGCCCCCGCCGTCTTGCGTCCTTCGAGGCCCGCTGCGCGGGCGCCTCAGGATGAGGTTCTCATCGCGCTGAATTCCTCATCCTGAGATGCAGGCCGGGAGGCGAGCCTCGAAGGAGGCAACGCCTATGACGCGTGCATGCCTCCCCAGCGAACCACGCAATTTCCTTCCCCGGCTATGCGGCTATTGCGCCCCTCGCGGCAAAGTCTATGTTCCGGCCCTCATTTTCGGGGATAGACATGGGTCGCGACGCGGACGAGACGCCGCCCTCGCTGGACGAGGTCCGATGGCGCATCGACGCCATCGATAGCCAACTGCTCGCGCTGATCGACGAGCGGGCCGGTCTTTCGCGCGCCGTGGCCACGGCCAAGCGCGCCGCCGGCGACACCGGCTTTGGCCTGCGTCCCGGCCGCGAGGCCCTGATCGTCCGCAAGCTGCTGGCCTCGCCCCGCAACGACGCCTCCGACGCCCTCCTGATCCGCATCTGGCGCGAGCTGATGGCCGACAGCCTGCTGCGCCAGGGCCCGTTCCATCTCACGGTGTGGGGCGACGGCCGCACGGTCGAGCTGGCCCGCTCGCGCTTCGGCGCCGCCCCGCCGATGACCGTCGTCGCCGCCGACAAGGACGCTCTCGCCGCCGCCAGGACGCCGTGGGGCGTGGCCGTGCTGGGCCTGCAGCCGGGCAACGCCTGGTGGGGCCGCCTGCTGGCCGAGCCGAAGCTCAACATCTTCGCCGCCCTGCCCTGCCTGACCCGCTGGGGCCCGCAGGCCGCCTTCGCGGTCGCCGAGGTCGAGGTCGAGCCCACCGGCGGCGACCAGACCTTCTGGGTCACCGACAGCCCGAAAAGCGCCGGCGCCGTCGTCGAGGCCCTGGGCGCCGACGGCGTCGCCGCCGAGCCGGTCGCCGAGGCCGGCGGGCTGAAGCTGTTCTCGCTGTCGGGCTTCTACCAGCGCGACGACGAGCGCCTAGCCCGCGCGCCGGGCCGGCTGTCGGGCGTGGTCGGGGCTGCCCCCGTTCCGTTCGACGTGTAATTAGGGCCGCGCCTTCTCCGGGCGCCCCGCCGAGACCCGTGATGACCGCTTCCGACCGCTTCGCCTCGCCCCGTCCGCTGCCCAAGCCGGGGATCCTCGATATCGCCGCCTATGTGGGCGGCAAGTCGAAGGTCGAGGGGATCGCCCATCCGGTGAAGCTGTCGAGCAACGAGAACGTCCTGGGCTGCAGCGAGCTGGCGAAAGCCGCCTATCGCGACGCCGCCGACCGCCTGCACGTCTATCCCGACGGCAAGGCCGCGGCCTTGCGCGCCGCCGTGGCCGCCCGCTACGGCCTGGAGCCCGAGCGCCTGACCTTCGGCGACGGCAGCGATGAGATCTTCGCCCTGCTGTGCCAGGTCTATCTCGAGCCGGGCGACAACATCGTCCAGGGCGAGCACGGCTTCGCCGCCTATGCGATCGGCGCCCGCGCCTGCCAGGCGGAAGTCCGCTTCGCCGCCGAGCCGAACCGCCGCATCGATGTCGCCGAAGTCGTCAAGCAGGTCGACGAGCGCACCCGCATCGTCTTCGTGGCCAACCCGGCCAATCCCACCGGCACCTGGCTGACCGGCGAGGAGATCCGCGACCTGCACGCGGCCCTGCCGCCGTCGGTGATCCTGGTTCTGGACGGCGCCTATGCCGAGTTCTGCACCGATCCGCGCTTCGAGGACGGCCTGGCCCTGGCGCGCGACACGCACAACGTCGTCGTCACCCGCACCTTCTCCAAGATCCACGGCCTGGCGTCCTTGCGCGTCGGCTGGGGCTATGCGGACGCAGGCGTCATCGATCCGATCGAGCGCATCCGTCCGCCCTTCAACACCTCGATCCCCGCGCAGGAAGCCGCCGCCGCCGCCCTGGCCGATCGCGACTTCGAGGCCGCCTCGGTGGCCCTGGTCGAGCAGTGGCGTCCCTGGCTGGCCCAGCAGCTGGGAGGCCTGGGCCTCGCCGTCACGCCGTCGGCCGCCAATTTCGTGCTGGTCGATTTCCCCACGACGCCGGGCAAGACGGCCCTCGACGCCGAGGCCTTCCTGGCCGGCAAGGGCTACCTGGTCCGCGCCGTCGCCAACTACGGCCTGCCCAATTCACTGCGCATCACCATCGGCCGCGAGGAACACAATCGCGCGGTCGTGGATCTCCTGGCGGAGTTCATGGGGCGGTAGGAAACCTCCCTTCCCCCTTGATGGGGGAAGGGAGGTTTCCTACCGCCCCATGAACTCCGCCAGGAGATCCACGACCGCGCGATTGTGTTCCTCGCGG
>JASGDR010000297.1:0-9579 GCA_047607095.1 Caulobacter sp. | reverse complement strand
GGCGACGGCGGCGAAGCGGTCGGCGTCCTTGGGGCCGGTCGCCAGCCGCAGCACGCCGCGAGCCAGGACGGCGCCGGGGATCGTCTCGTAGAGGGCGGCCGCGCGGGCCAGGGCCTGGGCGGGGAGGGCCGCGCGCGGACCGCCGCCGGCGTCCAGCGCCGGCGTGACCAGGGCGGCGAGATTGCCCGAAGCCTTGGCCTGGTCGGCGTCGACCACCGTGACGGCCAGCCCTTCGGCGCGGGCGGCGCGGGCCAGCGCCGCCGCCGCGATGCCGCCGCCGACGATCGCCAGGCTCTTCGGGCGTGACGGCGCGGGGCGTTCGCCCGGGAAGGCCGCTTCCAGCCGCTCGCGCTTGCGGCCGAAGCCGGGGCGCTTCTCCCAGGAAAAGCCCGCCGCCGCGAGGCCCCGGCGCACGGCCCCGGCGACGGTGAAGGTCGCCGCCCGGCCGCCCGGCGCGGTGCGCGCGGCGACGGCGGCCAGGATCTCCTCGCTCCACATGGCCGGATTGAGGGCGGGCGAGAAACCGTCGAGGAACCAGGCGTCGGCGCCGCCGCTCCAGGCTTCCAGCGCCTCGCCCACGTCCATGACGGCCAGGTCCAGCACGGCGTCGAAGCCGGGCAGGTCGATGCGATGGAAGCCGCGCGCCTCGCTGGGCCAATGGTCGAGCAGCACCTGGGCGGCCTCGCCCAGTTCGGGCCAGACGGCCAGGGCCCGGGCGGCCTCGTCGCGGGTGATCGGATGGGCCTCGATCGAGAAGATGTCGAGCCTGGCGCCCGCGGGTTTCTCCCGCCGCCACAGGTCCAGCAGGGCGGCGATGTTCAGCCCGGTGCCGAAGCCCAGTTCGCCGACCACGAAGCGGTCGCGCCCGGCCCAGGCCTCCGGCAGCCCGCAGCCTTCCAGGAACACCGCCCGGGTCTCGGCCAGGCCGTCGGCGCTGGAGAAGTAGACGTCGCCGTAGAGCCGCGACTGCGGCAGGCCGTCCTCGCGCCAGATCAGGGGGGAGCCGGTGTCTGAAGAGTCGGAAGTCATGGGACCATCATAGAAGAAGGGCCGCCCCTGCGGACGGCCCTTCGGATCTTTCGGGAAGACGTGAAAGGCTCAGTGGCCTTCGGTCTTCTTTTCCTCGGCCGGAGCGGCGGCCGGGGCTTCGGCGGCCGAGACGGCGTCGGGCTCGGCGGCCGCGTCGGCGGCGGCCTTGTTGGCGTCGGCGGCGGCCTGGTCCTCGGCCGAACCGGCGTCGGCGGCGGTCACTTCGCTGGCGCCGGCCGCGGCGGCCGCGGCGGCCTTCTCGTCGACGGCGGGAGCCTCGTCCTTCTTGCCGCAGGCGGCCAGCGACAGGGCGGTCATGGCCGCGCCGGCGATGAGGATCTTGCGGAGGACTTGGGTGGTCATCGGGGGCATCCCTTGCGACGTCTAAACCGAAACGCCCGGCGTGGAGGCCGGGCGCCAAGGCGTCAAGGAACCGCTTTTCACGCCCCGTTGCAAGCCAAAGATCACGGACGCGTGATCTTGCCGTACACGGACGAAGGCGTGGGGATCAGGCTTCGTTGGGGATCTGCGACAGGGCTTCTTCCAGCTCGACGAAGCTGGGCTGGCAGACGCTGGGAACGTTGCCGCGGCCGATCTCGACGCTGATCTGGGCGGCGTTGCCGTGCAGGTGGGCCACCAGCACCGCCTGGATGATCTTGTAGAAGGCGCCGTCCTCGTTGACGACGGCCTGCAGGCGGGCGGCCATCGGGCCGACCAGGCCGTAGGCCATGAACACGCCGAGGAAGGTGCCGACCAGAGCGCCGCCGATCATGCCGCCGAGCACGGCGGGCGGTTCGGTGATCGAGCCCATGGTCTTGATGACGCCGAGCACGGCGGCGACGATGCCCAGGGCGGGCAGGGCGTCGGCCATCGACTGCAGGGCGTGGGCCGGCTCGAGCGCCTCGTGGTGGTGCTTTTCGAGCTGCTTTTCCATCGCGTCCTCGACCTGGTGGGGATCCTCCAGGTTCATGGTCATCATCCGCAGGGTGTCGCAGATGAAGTCGACGGCGAAGTGGTCCTTCGAGATCTTGGGATAGCGCGAGAAGATCGAGCTCTCGTGCGGCTTTTCGATGTGGCTTTCCAGGGCGATGACGCCCTTGGACTTCATCGTCTTGGTCAGCAGGAACAGCAGGGCCAGCAGGTCGCGATAGTCGCCGGCCTTCCACTTGGGGCCGGCGAAGATCTTGCCGAAGCCGCCGGCGGTGGCCTTGATGACGGTCATCGAGTTCGAGATCAGGAACGCGGCGATGCCCGCGCCCAGGATGGCCATCAGTTCGTGCGGGGCCGCCTCGATGATGACGTCCATCTTGCCGCCACCCATCAGGTAGCTGCCGAACACGAGGCCGAAGAGCAGCACGATGCCGATGATCTGGAACATGACGTCAGGAGGCCCCGAAGAATTCAGCCGGCATCATGGCTGTTAATGATTAATCCAAGGTATCGGCGGTTTGCAGGTCGCTGCGGCGACTGCGCGCAGGCTTTCGCGCCGTTCGCCCCCGGCGGCTGGGCGCCGCGTCGCCGACCTGTCGTCGAGGCTTCCCCTCGGCGCGGTGTCGCTCTAACGTTTGTTCGATGTCTGCCGCCGCTCAAGATCAACAGGTCAACCGGCGGGCCTTCGCCATCCTTTTCGGGGTGTCGGCGGCCACGGCGCTGGGCAATACGGGCATGCTGTCCGTCCTTCCCGCCATCGGCCGGCAGATCGGCATTCCCGACGCCATGGTGGCGGCGATCTTCTCGCTGTCGGCCCTGCTCTGGGCGCTGTCCTCGCCGTTCTGGGCCAAGCGTTCGGACGTCAAGGGACGCAAGCCGCTGATCCTGCTGGGGCTGGGCGGGTTCTGCGTGTCGATGACCCTGTGCGCCTTCGTGGTCAGCGCGGGTCTGCACCACCTTTTCCCGCCGATGCTGGTCTTCGTGCTGTTCCTGCTGGCGCGGGCCTTGTTCGGCCTCTTCGGCTCGGCCGCCAACCCGGCCACCCAGGCCTATCTGGCCGACCGCACCCGGCGCGAGGAACGTACCCAGGCCATGGCCACCCTGGCCGGGGCGTTCGGCCTGGGCACCGTGGTCGGGCCCCTGCTGGCGCCGCTGTTCGTGCTGCCGGTGGTCGGGTTGGCCGGGCCGATGTTCGCCTTCGCGGGCCTGGCGGCGGTGATGATGTGGATCGTCAAGCGCGGCCTGGAGGAGACCACCCCGCCGGCCACGGCGGGCGAGGTCCAGCCGCGCGCGCGCCTGGCCTTTCCATCGCTGCGGCGGGGCGACAGCCTGTGGCGCGATCCGCGCCTCATGCCCTTCCTGATCTTCGGCTTCCTGGTCGCCACCTGCCAGACGGCCCAGACCCAGACCCTGGGTTTTCTGATCATCGACAAGCTGGGCGTCGCGCCGGTCAAGGCCCAGGGCTTCATCACCCTGGCCATGGCGGCCGGGGCGGTGGCGGGCCTGCTGGCCCAGTGGGGTCTGATCCGGATGTTCGCCATGGGCCCGCGCGAGCTGATGCGCTGGGGCGTGGCGGTGGCGGCCCTGGGCAACGTGGTCGTGGCCTTCGCGCCGGACTATGCGGCCGTGGCCATCGGCTATGCGGTGTCGTCGCTGGGCTACGGCTTCGCGCGGCCGGGCTTCACGGCGGGGGCGTCGCTGTCGGTGCAGGCCAAGGACCAGGCCGGGGCGGCCGGGGCCATCGCCGCCATCAACGGTCTCAACGTGGTGGTCGCGCCGCTGTTCGTGCTGCTCTACGAGGCCGTGCGCTGGGCTCCGTTCGTGCTCAACGCCCTGATCCTGGGGGCCATGCTGGCCTACGCCCTGCGCCAGGCGGTGCTGCGCAAGGTCAGCGACGCCGAGACGCCCGGCGAGGCGACCCTGGCCGGGCTGGAGCGCGGCGACGAGGGCGGGGTGTAGGCGAAGCAATCCATCTGGGATATACTCCATGTATATCCTTGAAGGCGCCGATGGTCAGAACCACACTCTTTCAATCGAACCGTTCTCAGGCCGTCCGTCTGCCGAAGGATGTAGCCTTTCCCGAAGGCGTGCGGTCGGTGACGGTCCTGCGGGACGGCAAGCGGCGTGTCATCGTGCCGTCGGACGCCGCCTGGGATGATTTCTTCGCCGAGCCCGGCATCGACCTGGGCGAGCGGAGCCAGCCGTCCGCGCAAGAGCGCGAAAGCTTCTGATGTTGCGCTACATGCTGGACTCGAACCTGTGCATCCGTGTGCTCAGGGACCGGCCGGCGGGCCTGCGGGACAGGTTCAACCTGAACGCCGATGCGTTGTGCATTTCGACGATCGTGCTGACCGAGCTGCTGCACGGCGCGGCCAAGTCAGCTCGGCCTGAGCATCATCGAAACGCTGTCGAGCAGTTCGCGGCGCGCCTGGAAGTCCTACCCTTCGATGCGTCGGCGGCGGATCACGCCGCCGACATCCGGGCGGCGTTGGAGCGGTCGGGGCGATCGATCGGGGGCTACGACCTTTTGATCGCGGGCCACGCCCGTTCGCGCGGTCTCGTCGTGATCACGGGAGATCTCGGAGAGTTCGCCCGGGTCGAAGGCTTGCGCTGCGAGGATTGGCTGGCGGACGCATAGTCCGCCAGTTTCGGCCTCAGCCCTTGCGGATGATCCGCGCGGCGGCGGCGTGGAAGGCCGCGTCGGTTTCGGCCAGGTCGGCCACGGCGCCGTGGCGGTCGGCGGCGACGCTCATGCCGGTGGTGGTGTAGGACTGCGACACCCGGCGGGCCTCCTCGCCGCGCAGGGCGGCGTTGGCGGCGGCGGTCTCGTGCCACTCGGCCAGTTCGCCGGCGGTCAGCGGGTGATCTTCCGCGGCGCTCGGATGGTGGACGATGTCGCCGAAGCCGATGGCCACGAAGCCGTGGATGACGCCGTAGTCTTCTTCCGACAGCAGGAAGGTGATCTGACGCTCTTCGACCTGGCCGGTATAGACGTCCTGGTCGGGATCGAATTCACGCAGCGCCAGCACGTCGCCGACCTTGAATTCGCGGTCGTTGCGGCGGATCTCGAAGCGCTTCTTGCCCGAGCGCACGGCGGCGAAATACTGCGGCCAGGTCTTCAGTTCGTGACGGGTCATGGGAAGTCTTTGAATTAGCGCCGGGAAAGCGCCGAAAAAATCGAAGGCGAGGCTCTTAGAGCGCGTCGGCGGCGAGGAAAAGGCGTTTTGTGACCGTCCTGCGACCGGGCGGGCGCAAAACACGCGGCGAACATAGCAGAGCCGGGCGCGAGGCGTCGCATGCCGCTTGCCGACGCGCGCTGGTTCGGTGCAGTTTTCGCTTCCACCTTTGCGGGAGTGTCGGGTGAAGATGCGTCTTTTGGGAATGCTGGTCGTCGGCGCGGTGCTGAGTCTGGGGCGGACGGCGTCGGCGGATGAGGACCATGACCAGTGGCGCTACGTGGCGGCCAAGGGCAAGGCGCCGGCGCGAGCCGAAATGGTGAAGGGCGGGGAAGCGATCTTCACCGCTTGGTGCCCGGCGCCGGGCGCCCTGACGATGGCGTTCTCGACCGCCGGCAGCGAGGCCCCCGATCCGCGCAAGTGGGCGCCCGGGAGCTATCTCGATCTCGACATCGTCCTGTACGATCCAAAGACCGGCCAGGAGGACCGCGTGGTGATGAAGGGCGAACCGCGGCGTCGCAGCGTCGTCGGGCGCCTGTCCCTGACCCCGGAGCTCGCGCGGCGCATCGTCGACTCGCCGGGCATCGCCCTGTACGGCGACAACGGGCCCAGCAACGACTACCACGGCGGCGAAGCACGGGCGTTGCGGCGGCTGCTGAAGGAGTGCGCCAGCGTCTGAACGCGCACGAAAAAGGCCGCCGCGGGGGAGCGCGGCGGCCTTCTTTCCGGGCGAAGGGGAGCGCCTTACGCCTCGACCATGTTCTTGGCGATCGCCGCCTCGCGCATGGACTTCTGCAGCTTTTCGAAGGCGCGGACCTCGATCTGGCGGACCCGTTCGCGGCTGACGCCGTACTGGGCGGCCAGGTCTTCCAGGGTGGTGGGATCGTCCTTCAGGCGGCGCTCGGTCAGGATGTGACGCTCGCGGTCGGTCAGCTCGACCATGGCCTCCTCGAGGAGGGTCATGCGCAGCGACTTTTCCTCGTTCTCGGCGACCAGGGTCTCCTGCGACACCTGCTCGTCGTCGGCCAGCCAGTCCTGCCACTCGCTTTCGCCGTCGGCGCGCAGCGGCGCGTTCAGCGAGGCGTCGGGGCCCGACAGGCGGCGGTTCATCGAGATGACCTCGCTGTCCAGCACGCCGAGCTTGGTGGCGATGGCGCTGACCTGCTCGGGGCGCAGGTCGCCGTCCTCGAAGGCGCTGATCTGGCTCTTGGCCTTACGCAGGTTGAAGAACAGCTTCTTCTGCGCGGCGGTCGTGCCCATCTTCACCAGCGACCACGAGCGCAGGATGTATTCCTGGATCGAGGCGCGGATCCACCACATGGCGTAGGTGGCCAGGCGGAAGCCCTTCTCGGGTTCGAACTTCTTGACCGCCTGCATCAGGCCGACATTGCCTTCGGAGATCACCTCGCCGATCGGCAGGCCGTAGCCGCGATAGCCCATGGCGATCTTGGCCACGAGACGCAGGTGGCTGGTGACCATCTTGTGCGCGGCGTCGCTGTCCTGATGCTCTTTCCAGCGCTGGGCGAGCATGAACTCCTCGTCCTTCGCCAGCATCGGGAACTTGCGGATTTCGGTGAGATAGCGCGACAGGCCGCCGTCCGGCGACATCACCGACAAGGAATTCACAGCCATGAGTTCAACATCCCCTGGGCTGGGCGCCAACTCGGCGTCCGGAGCCCACTTTCGAATGGGTGAGATAGGTACGGGTTGCGGCGAAGATAAGGGCGATAACGCAAATGTAATGTCCGACACCCTGGCTCAGGTATTGGACAATTCGATGGCGGAATGAACGTTCATTCTCAAAAAAATGAACGATCATTCTCAAAATTGCAAGAGGGGTGTGGGGGCGTATCTGGGATCGCCAGCGAGGGATCGGGGCTTGCAGTCGGGAAATTTACGCCCATAAATAGATTTGCAATTTTGGATTGCGCCCGTGGGCGTGGTTGCTGGGGTGTAGGATGAAGGCGTGGTTCGATTTTCAAGGTCGCGGGGACCGGATCGATTTTCTCTCCACCGTCTGGTTGCTCCTACCGGGCTTGGCGCTGTTCGGTGCGCCGTTGTTCCTGATGGGCATGGGCGGAGCGCAGCGGGCCGCGCTGCTGGTCTTTGATCTCGCCGCGTTCGGCCTGGGGCTGGCGGCGGTTGTCATCGCGATGGCCGGCTCCGCGCGCCGCCTGCAGGACCTCGGCTTTTCGGCCTGGTGGCTGGCGCTGGCCGTGCTCGTCCCGATCGTCGCCTTGGTGGGGCTGTTTGTCCTGGCGCTGGTTCCGGGGGCGGACGCGCCCAACGACTACGGCCCCTCACCGAAGGTTCGAGGCCGGACGCCGCGGGCGGCCTGACAAAACCGCCCCGGCAAGCCTTACCCCGCCGGCGCGTCCAGCTCGGCCCGCACGCCGGGGCTGTTGTCGTGATAGGCCAGGGTTCCGGCCAGCTGGCGGACCATGGCGTCCATCATCTTGCTGCCGAAGCCCACGCGCGGGCCCTGCTTGCCGCCGCCCTGGTCGGCCACCGAGATGCGCACGCGGCCGCTCTGTTCCACGAGACCCACGTCGATGCGGCCGGGCCGGCCGCCATAGGCGTACTTCACCGCGTTGATCACCAGTTCGGTGACCACCAGGCCGATCGTCACGGCCTTGTCGGTCGAGACCGTGGCCGGGGCGGCGTCGACGCGGATCATCCGGGCCCACTCCTGGCCCAGGGATTCCACCAGTTCCTCGGCCAGCTCGACGAGATAGCGGTCGAGCGACACGGTCTCCAGCTGGTCGCCGCGATAGAGGCGGCGATGGACCAGGCCCACGGCGGTCAGGCGGCGGCTGGCCTCCTCCAGGGGCGCGCGGGCGGCCGGATCCTCGATGGCCTTCATCTGGATGGTCAGGAAGCCGGCGGCCAGGGCCAGACTGTTCTGCACGCGGTGGTTCACCTCGCGCAGCAGGAAGTCCTTCTGCCGGATCAGGTCGTCCTTGTCGTCCAGCGTGGCGCGCAACTGGCTGTTCAGCTCGGCCGTGCGGCGGGCGCGGCGCAGGTCCAGAAGGTCCTGGCGCAGGCGCAGGGCCGCCTCGGTCTGCGAGGCGCTCCACGGACGCGAGCGGCCGCGGACGGTCTCGCTCCAGGCGTCGAACGAGGCGCGCGGCGTCAGGGCGCCGTCGCCGCCGGCCGCCTTGGCGGTGCGGTAGGGATCGCCCGCCCAGCGCACGACCTCGACCTCCTCGGCGCGGGTCCACAGCACCGCCAGCAGCGGCGAGCGCTCGATCACCACGCCCATCAGGCCCGATGCCCAGCTCCTGAAGGCGCCGGCGCCGGGGAAGACCGCCTCGCTGCGGTCGGTGGCGATCACCCCGCCGGCGTCGACGTCCAGCAGCCAGTCGCGCAGCATGGCCAGCGCCGTGTGCGGCGGGGTCTTGCCGGCGGTCTCGATGCGGTCGTCGCGGAACAGGGCCACGCCGTCGGCCTCGCCCAGGGCCACCAGGTCGGAGACGTGCTCCTCCAGCGCCAGGTCGCCGACGTCGGACTGGGCCAGCACCGAGGCCAGATCGTCGCCCAGGGCGCGCAGGCGCAGCTTCTCGCGCCAGGTTTCGGCCTCTTCCTTGGCCTTGATCTGGCGGGCCAGCCCGCCGGCCAGGGCGCGGCAGGCGGCGCGGATCTCGTAGGGCAGCAGGCGCGGGCTGTTGTGGTGGCAGGCCACCAGGCCCCACAGGCGGCCGTCCTTGACGATCGACACCGAGGCCGAGGCCACGACGCCCATGTTGCGCAGGTACTGCAGATGCACCGGCGAGACGCTGCGCAGGGCCAGATCGCTCATGTCGAGCTGGTCTTCGAGCGGGGGCTCCAGCGGGGCCGGCGCATAGGCCGAGTCGGGGATCACCCGCACCAGGTTGCGCACATAGAGGGCGCGGGCCTGCTTGGGGATGTCCGAGCCGGGGAAGCGGTGGTTGAGGAAGCTCTTCAGGTGCTGGGCGCGGTCTTCGCCGACCACCTCGCCGGCGTCGTCCTCGACCCCGAAGCGGTAGATCATCACCCGGTCGAAGCCGGTCAGGCGGCGAAATTCCAGGGCCGCCCGGTCGTAGAGCGTCTTCAGTCCAGGGCAGCGCTCGAAGGCGGCGGCGGCCGCTTCCAGGTGGGCCAGGATCTGCGAGCCGGCCATCGGCCGGTCCAGGCCCGGTTCGATCTCCAGCAGCACCAGTTCGCCGTGCAGGGTGGCGCTGAGGTCGAGGTTGCGGCCGTTGCGGCGCAGCACGCCGACGAAACCGCCGGCCGGGCGGGAGCTGGAGATGGCGGCCGCCTGTACGGCCAGGTCGTCGCCGATCAGCGCGCCGACCGCCTCGCCCAGCCAGGTCTCGGCGCCCAGCAGGCCGGCGACGTCGCCGGCGGCGGCGCGCACCGTCAGGCCGTCGCGGTCGAGGATCAGCAGCACGCCGCGCGGCTGGATCGCGCCGGGAATATGGAT
>JASGDR010000296.1:0-7866 GCA_047607095.1 Caulobacter sp. | reverse complement strand
GGCGGCGCGCCAGGGCCGCCGGGCCCCGTCCGCCCCGCGCCCGGGCCCGCCCCTTGAGGCTGACGACGGCCCGGCCGTCATGGGCGGCGCGCACCAGGGGCGGCAGGGTCTCGAAGTCGCCGCCCAGCACACGCGGGAAAAGACCGGGGGCGGCCGGGGCCGCGCGGTCGATCCGCGTCTCGATCGGCAGGCCGGCCAGCGGCGCCAGCAAATCCTCCAGCGGCAGCAGGCCGACGCAAGGGACGGCCCGGGGCTCGCCCAGGCGTCCGTCCACCAGGGCCTCGACGATCGCCGCCGCCGGCGCGGCCGGCACGTTGGGCCCGGCGCCCTCCTCGGCCCACAGGCTCCAGCGGGCCAGCGCGGGAGCGCCCGCCGCGTCCAGGCCGCACGCCCGCACGGTCATGCCGCCGCGGTCCGAGCCCAGCGGGGCCAGCAGGCCCGCCCCGGCGTTCAGCAGCACGGCCAGCGGCTCCAGCGTCGGCAGCAGCTTCCAGCGGCGCGGCAGGCTCAACGCCCATAGGCCAAGGTGCAGCGGCGCCAGCTCCAGCCCGGCCCCGAACAGGGCGTCTCGCGTGGGGGCGTAACGGCTCTTCAGCAGGTCGAGGTCGGGCGTTTCGGCCAGGCTGGTCCAGCGTCGGCCAAGGCCCGGGAAGGCCAGGCGTCGCGGCGCGCTCCAGCCGGGGCGCAGGGTCTGCTCGCCGCCGGTGAAGACGCTCACCGGCGCGCCGGCCCAGCGCAGGATGGCGCGCACCACCGACAGGCCGCGCGGCGCCCGCGCGCCCGGCGAGATCGCCGCCTCGATGCGGTCGATCCGCGTCCAGCCGTCCGTCAGCCGGTCGACGGCGGCGCAGGTCAGGGCCGGGGTCGAGCTGGCCCCGGTGATCGCCCAGCGCGCGGCCGCCTTGACCGGGATCGCCAGCCGTTCGGGAAAGGCGGCGACGAAGTCGCGGGCGTCGGCCAGGTCCGCCGAATGCGCGCCCGCCGCCAGCGCCGCGGCGGGAAAGGCCGCGTCCTGGCCCTGGAACGGTCCGGCCGCGTCCACCACCACGAAGGGTCGCAGCGCCGCCAGGGCCTGCGGTCGCTCGCGATCGACGATCGCGACCTCGACGCGGGCCTTGGCTCCCGTCCGCTGCAGCTCGGCCTGCAGGGCTTCCAGCGCGTCCAGCCGCCGGGCGGCCAGCACCAGTTCGAGGTCGGGCCGGCGGGCCAGCATCCGCGCCAGGCGCGAGCCGAAGACGCCGGTGGCGCCCACCAGGACGACGCGTTTTCGGGGCGGAGAGGTCATCGGGCGGGCGGCTCCAGCACGAAGCGGGCTCTCTGCCGCGGCGTCGGGACCATGCAGCTGCCGCGCTTGCCCATCAGCCGATAGCGGTTGGCGGCCACCCAGTCGTAGGCCGCGTCACGCAGGCGCTCGGGGATCAGGCCGATCACCGCCAGCCACGACCACGGCGGGCCCAGGCGCCGCAGCAGGGCCAGCACCGCCGCGCTCTTCTCCAGCGCCCGGCCGCCGTCCAGCAGCAGGAAGCTCTTCGGATCGTCCGGGTCGATCCCGTGCGCCAGGGCCAGCTGGCGGCCGTAGTCCGACTGGATGGGCGTGAAGCGCACGATCCCCTTGCGGTCGATGGCCATCACCGTGCGCACCGAGCCCGAGCAGAAGTTGCACACTCCGTCGAACAGCCAGAGCGGTTCGGGCGGCGGGGCGGTCATGGGCGGGTCTCCAGCAGGCATTCGCGTCTCAGGGCCAGCAGGGCGGCGGGCACGTCGCGACGCATGGCCGAAGCCGCGACGCCCGAGGGCAGGCCGAACGGCGCGACGGCGCGGTTCTCGTAGATCACCCGCGTTCCGGCCCCGCCCGCCAGGGGCGTCAACAGCCAGCGGCCCTCGCAATCCTTGATGTCGCCGTCGACGCAGCGAAACGCGATGCTGCGATAGGGTGACAGGGTCAGTTCCGACACCGAACGCAGCGGCGGCAGCAGCAGGCTCCACCTCACCCGATGCTCGCGGGTCTCCGACCGGCCGTCAGGCGCGCGCGACAGCACCGTGCAGCGGCGCACGCTGGGGGTCATGCGGGCGGCGCGGTCGCAGTCGAGGATGATCCGCCAGACCACCTGCGGCGGGGCGGCGATGTCGATCGCGGCCCGCACCTGGCCGCCGTGCGCGCGCGGATCGGCGCGGACGTCCACCGCCGCCTCGCCGCCCTCGATCCGGCGGATCCAGTCGGCGTCCAGGGCCAGGTCGGCGCGCGCCGGAACCGCTTGGGTCAAGGCCGCCAGGCACAGCAGGAAGGGAAGGGCGGCGGCGCGACGCGACATGAAGCGACGCTAACCCGCTCGCCTCCCGGTTGGCACGTCCTTTCGCGCTAAATCAGAACGCCTCGGCGATGATCGTCCCGTCGGGCGCCAGGGCCGCGCGCTTGAGGCCGCTCGAGGCGAACGGCATGGCGACATTGCCTTCGCGGTCGACCGACACCAGGCCGCCGTGGCCGCCGAGGTCGGCGACGCCCGCGATGGCGCCCGCGGCGGCCTCCTCCAGGCCCTGGCCGCCGAAGCGGATGCGGTGGGCGATCTGGGCGCCGACCGCGGTGCGGATGAAGTATTCGCCCTGGCCGGTGCACGAGACGGCGGCCCAGCCGTCGGCCCAGGCGCCCGCGCCGATCACCGGGCTGTCGCCCACCCGGCCCGGCAGCTTGCCGAACACGCCGGCGGTCGAGGTGGCGGCGGCCAGGCGTCCGTCCTGGTCCAGGGCCACGCAGCCCACGGTGCCGGTCGGCAGAACGTCGGGCGCGGCGTTGTCCTCGAAGGCCCCGGCGCGGGTGTAGTAGCTTTCCGGATCCTCGACCGTCTCCAGGCCCTGGGCGGCGGCGAAGGCCATGGCGCCCTCGCCGGCCAGCATCACGTGCGGGGTCTTCTCCATCACCGCCCGCGCGGCCAGGATCGGACTCTTGAAGCCCCGCAGCGCGGCCACCGAGCCGGCGCGGGTGGTGGCCCCGTCCATCAGGCTGGCGTCCAGTTCGTAGACCCCGTCGGCGTTGGGCGAGGCGCCCTTGCCGGCGATGTAGAGGCCCGAGGCCTCCAGGGCCGCCACCGTCTCGACCACCACGTCCAGCGCCGAGGCGCCGGCGGCCAGGCGGTCGCGCCCGGCCTCGATCAGGCTTCGCATGTGGGCGATCTCGACCGAATAGTCGTGGCCGCGCTTGGCGCCGGCGCCGCCGTGCAGGGCGAGGGTAAAACGTTTGTTTGACATTTGGCTTTCTCGGTCGTCGCGCCTGCGCTAGCGTCGGCGTTCTAAAGCGCGACAGCCAAAAGTGTGAGCGGTTTTGGCGGTCGTCGCGCGCTCTTAAAAGCAAGAATTCAGGGAGAAGCGAGATGAAGGCGGTGCTCAGCAAGGCGGTCGGCGGACCCGAGGCCCTGGTGCTGGAAGAGCTGCCCGATCCCGTTCCCGCGCCCGGCCAGGTGCTGATCGACGTCAAGGCCTGCGGGGTCAACTATCCCGACCTGCTGATCATCCAGGACATGTACCAGTTCAAGCCGACCCGCCCCTTCGCCCCGGGCGGCGAGGTTTCGGGCGTGGTCGCGGCCCTGGGCGAGGGCGTGACGACGCTTTCGGTCGGCCAGCGGGTTCTGGCCTCCACCGGCTGGGGCGGCATGGCCGACAAGCTGGCCGTCGAAGCCGCCCGCTGCACGCCGATCCCCGACGCCATGCCCTTCGACGAGGCCTCGGCCTTCATCCTGACCTACGGCACCTCGTACTACGCGCTGAAGGACCGCGGCTTCCTCAAGCCCGGCCAGACCCTGCTGGTGCTCGGCGCGGCCGGCGGCGTGGGCCTGGCGGCGGTCGAGCTGGGCAAGGCCATGGGCGCGCGGGTCATCGCCGCCGCCTCCAGCCAGGAGAAGGTGGATCTGGCCGTCTCGCGCGGGGCCGACGCCGGCGTCGTCTATCCGCGAGGACCCTTCGACAAGGACGGCCAGAAGGCCCTGGCCGACCAGCTGAAGGCCGCCTGCGGTCCGAACGGCTGGGACGTCGCCTACGACGCCGTCGGCGGCGATTATTCCGAAGCCACCATCCGCGCCGCCGGCTGGGGCGGCCGCATGCTGGTCATCGGCTTCCCGTCGGGCATCCCGAAGATCCCGCTGAACCTCACCCTGCTGAAGTCGTGCGACATCGTCGGCGTGTTCTGGGGCGCGGCCGTGGCCCGCGATCCGGCCGGCCACGCCGCCAACGTGGCCGAACTGATGGACCTCTACGCGGCCGGCAAGATCCGCCCTTACGTCTCCGAGCGCTTCCCTCTGGAAAAGGCCGGCGAGGCCATCGCCCACCTGGCCAGCCGCAAGGCCATGGGCAAGGTCGTGGTGACGGTGGAGTAAGGGGCGACATTCGGCGCTTGTGATGAAAACCTCGTCCCCCCGGGTCGCGCCGCTGCGCGGCCCGCCCGAGGGCAGGCTTCGACGCGCTCAGGATGAGGTTTTCTGCTGCTGGGGCCTGTAAATGGTCCTCATCCTGAGCCTGTCGAAGGACGAGGACCACGCACTGAGCCTGAAGGTCTATCGGACCTAGGGCGCTCCGCTGGGCGACGCCGCTGGTCCTCAGGCGCGAATGTCCTTTAGAGTACAGCCTGGGATCGAGGGGGGATTTCGATGCTGGGCATGTTTGTCGCCGCGGCGCTGGCCGTGGCCGGGCCGCCGCCGGGCGGGGTGCTGCCGGCCGAGCAGGCCGCCTATGACGCCATGATCGCCGAGCAGGCGAAGATCGCCGACGCCCGGTTCAACGGGTCGCGCTGCGACGACGCCCAGGTCGAGGTCGTGGCGGTCAGGCCGTGGAAGATCACCGACCACCCGGACATGATCGTCTGGCGCGTGAAGGCGCGGATCACCGGTTGCGGGCGGACCGCCGTCGAGAACCTGAGCATCGGTCGCTTCGAGGGAGCGCCGCCCTGGCGGATGGCCGGCGGCCTGCCCGGGAACAGTCTCGTCGAGATGGACATGCAGGAAGACCTCTATCGAGCGGCCGTCGCCGAGGTCCGCAAGGGTCTCGACGCGGGTTGCGAGACCCGGCTGGCCGACGTCTATGTCGCGGCGAAACCGGGCGATCTCTCGGTGGCGCTTCCCGGCGCAAGGAGGCCCGAGCCCAGCAAGGGGCGGCCGGGGATCGTGCTGCCGGAGAGCCTGCTGCCCTATGTCGACGCCCTCGATCTGAAGGGCGCCTGGGTGGAGGTCTGGCCGTTCCAGGTCTGCGGCAGGGATCGGACCCTGGGCGTGACGCTGCTGCCGGAGAAGAACCGGCGCGGGGCGCTGCCGATGTTCATGCCGATCTGGATCGAGGTCGAGGCGCATGGGCCCCGCGCCCGTCCGCCGCCCGTGCCGGTCGATTGAGAGCGATGCGTCGTCCCATAATGAAACAACAACAAAATCATACGGTTAAATCTCGCTAAGGACGTCCTTTAGCGAACCGGTTATGTCACCTGGGCTATTGCTGCTCTTCGAAATGTCGGAGGCGGCGTTCAGATGTTCCTTCCTGCCCGCGACGCGTATCCTCAGGAAACGCGCCGCCCGTTCCGTATGAACCGGCGTCCCGAAGAGCGCGTGAAAGTGCTCGGGGGCGAGATGGATCTCGTGCGCCCGGAAGAGGTCTTCCACTTCGTGGCGGGCCGGATCTCCGGCGGCAAGGGTGCGATCGTCGCCAACCACAACCTGCACAGCCTCTACCTGATCCAGAAGGACCAGCAGGTCGTCGACTTCTTCAAGGCGGCCGACCTGATCGAGGTCGATTCCGTGCCGCTGATCTTCTGGGCCCGCATCGTGGGCCGGGCCAGCCGCCGCTTCCATCGCTGCACCTATCTCGACTGGCGCAACGACTTCTGGGCGCGGGCCGTCAAGGAGAACTGGAAGGTCTTCTTCGTCGGCGGCGCGCCGGGCGTGGCCGAGGCGGCGCTGGAGAACATCCGCCGCGACTGGCCGACGGCGCAGGTCGAAAGCCATCAGGGCTATTTCGACGTCACCGACGGCAGCGCCGAGAACGAGGCCGTGGTCGAGAAGATCCGCGCCTACAAGCCCGACGTCCTGCTGGTCGGCATGGGCATGCCGCGCCAGGAGAAGTGGCTGCTGGAAAACCACAAGAAGCTCGACCCCTGCGTCGGCTTCACGGTCGGCGGCGCCTTCGACTACGAGGCCGGCGTCCAGCTGGCCGCGCCGCGCTGGATGGGCCAGGTGGGCATGGAGTGGCTGTTCCGGCTGATGGCCGATCCGCAGCGCCTGTTCACCCGCTACTGCGTGGAGCCGTGGCATCTGTTCGGTCCGGCGATGGTCGACGCCAAGAACGCCCTTGCGCGGCAGCTGAAGCCGGGCAAGAAGAAAAACGAAGTTTCGCCCGAGGCGTATCGTCGGGCGCCGGTTCTCAAGCCTTAACCTCTCAAGCCTTGAACACGACGTCCGTGGGGGACCTATGGGTTTGAACATCGACAAGCCGCGTCGCCGCTCGACCGAGCAGCCGAACGTCTGGCAGCGCGTCATGGCCGCCTTCGGCCTGGCCGGACTCGTCCTGGCCTGGGCCGTGATGCTGGTTCCGTGCGCCCTGTGGCTGGTCTTCAGCCTGGTGACGCGACGGCCGGCCGTGGGGCGCCCGTTTCCGAACCGGGTCTTCGGCTCGCCCGTCAACTGACGAGGATCCCGGCTGACGTCGGGCCCCATGACGTTGGGCCAAATGACGTTGGGTAAGACTGGCCGGGCGCCGCCGGCCGTTCCATGATCCCGCCGCGCTGAGCGGCCCGCCTCCAGAGGCCGCGCGCCGAGGGAGGTATCCGCATGGGCGGACGTCTGGACGGCAAGGTCGCCGTCATCACCGGGGCCTGCTCGGGCATCGGCCTGGGAGCCGTCGAACTCTTCGTCGCCGAAGGCGCCCGCGTGGTCGCCGCCGACCTGCAGGTCGAGAAGGGCGAGATCCTCGAAAAACGCTTTCCCGAAGCCGTGCGCTTCGCGCGCTGCGACGTCACGGTCGAGGCCGACATCGCCGCGGCCGTGGGGCTGGCGAGCGAAGCCTTCGGCGGGCTCGACATCCTGTTCAACAACGCCGGCCACGGCGGCGCGCCGCACGGCGCGGCCGAGATCACCGGCGAGGCGTGGGACGCCACCTTCGCCGTGCTGGTGCGCGGGCCGGTGCTGGGCATGAAGCACGCCGTGCCGGCCATGCTGGCGCGGGGCGGCGGTTCGATCATCAACACCGCCTCGATCGCCGGCCTGCAGGCGGGCTTCGGGCCGCTGGCCTATTCCTCGGCCAAGGCCGCGGTGCTCCACATGAGCCGCTGCGCGGCGGCCGAACTGTCGCCGTTGGGCATAAGGGTCAACGCCCTGTGCCCGGGCCTGATCGCCACCTCGATCTTCGGGGCCTCGATCGGCCTGCCGCGCGACGTCGCCGACCAGATGGCCGCCCGCGTCGCCGAGATCGGGCCCAAGATCCAGCCGATCGCCAAGGCCGGCCTGCCCGACGACATCGCCCGCGCCGCGCTCTATCTCGCCTGCGACGACGCCGCCTTCGTCACCGGCACGCACCTGGTGGTCGACGGCGGCATCACCATCGGCCCGCGCAGCAGCTGGGACACCCGCACGCCCTCGCCGATCCTGGCGGCCATGGGCGTCTCGCCCGAGCAGGCCGAGGCGATGAAGGCGGCGCTGATCGCCGGCGGCGGACCGGGCTAGAAGAAAGGGCGGCCCCGCAAGGCCGCCCTTCGTCTTTCCCGTTCCTAGCGGGTCCCGCGTCCGATGGATGCGTAGGTGAAGCCGGCGCGGACCATTTCGTGGGGCTTGTAGACGTTGCGCAGGTCGACGACGACGGGGGCGGTCAGGAGGGTCTTGAGGCGGTCGAGGTCGAGGGCGC
>JASGDR010000295.1:0-4299 GCA_047607095.1 Caulobacter sp. | reverse complement strand
CTTCGCCCTTGATGCGGATGGCCTCGGCCTCGCCCCGGGCCTTGGCGATGGCGGCGTTGGCCAGGGCCGTCTCCTTGGCCTCCAGCGCCTTGGCCGCCAGGGCCTCCTGCTTGAGCTTGGTCTTCTCCTGCATGCGGTCGACCACGGCGGCCGGGTAGCGGATCGAGCCGATCCAATCCATCTGCGAGACGGCGACGCCGTGACGCGCCCATTTGTTGGAGACGCGGGCCAGGGCTTTCTGCACCACCATCTGGCGGCCGCCGCTGTAGAGCGTCTCGACCGACACCTTCTCGGTCTCGGCGGCGATGGCCGAGCGGACGTCGTTGCGGATCGGCCCGTCCAGCAGCTGATCGAAGGTCAGGCGATAGGTCTGGTACAGCGCCGGCGCCGAGGCCGGATTGACCTGCAGGGTCACCGACACGTCGGCCGTCATCGGCAGGCCGGTGTTGTCGCTGAACTGCAGCTCCTCGTTCTCGTTGCCGCGCTCATCGCGGTCGCGGGTGTAGCTGTAGGTGCGCTGGATGACCGGGAACTGGACGATCCGCTCGCCGATCCCCCGGAAGTACCAGCGCGCCGGCAGCGACTCGGGCGCGACGCCGGCCCCGGTTCCCAGGGTCTTGATCTTCACCCCGACATTGCCGGGCTCGACGGTGGTGCCTTGCGAGATCACCGAGCACGATCCCAGCACCAGCACGGCGCCCGCCATGGTGACGAGCAGAAACGTCCGCTTGTTCAGCGGCGAAGAAGCAGCAGGCATGATTTCCCTCAATGCGCCTTGGGCGCGCGGTTGGAGGCGTTCGACGAACGGGTCGCGATGGCGACGAAGCGCGAGGCCAGAAAGATCAGTCCGGCCGCGCCGAGCGCGAAGACGAGCGGCGCGGCGATCAGGCCAAGATCCGTGCCCGAGCCCCAAAGAGGACCCACAACGACACGCACCAGGACGACCGCAAGGACCACCCAGATCGTAAGAAGAGCGACAGCTTTCCCCAACATCCCCTCAGCCCTCTGGACCGGCGATAGCCAATAGCTAGGCAGGGAGAGACGCCCCCGCAATCAGGGCGCCCAGAAATTGCCGCGATTTAATCTTGGGGCGAGGGCCCTGGAACGGGCGATCCTCAGGCCGCGTAGACGTGGCTCTTGGCGGCCGCGACCTTGACCGAGCCGGTGAAGCGGTCGGCGTCGGCGCGCGAGGCGGCGATCTCGATCCGCACGCCGCCGGCCAGCACCGCGTCGACCCGCGCCAGGGCGCCCTGGACGTTGACCCGCTCGACCTTGGCCTCGACGCCGTCGTCGGCCAGCACGAAGTCGTGCGGACGAACGAAGGCCTCGGCCGCGCCGTCGGCGACGCCGGGCGCCGGCAGGACCAGGCCGCCGGCCACGAAGCGGCCGCCCTCGACCTTGCCCTCGAAGCGGCTGGATTCGCCGACGAAGCCGCAGACGAAGGCCGAGACGGGGTTGTCGTGAACCTCGCGCGGGGTGCCGATCTGCTCGATCTTGCCCTTGTTGAGGATGGCCACGCGGTCGGCCAGCTCCAGGGCCTCTTCCTGGTCGTGGGTGACGAAGATCGTGGTCACGCCGGTGGCGTCGTGCACGCGGCGCAGCTCCTTGCGCAGCGACTTGCGCACGGTGGCGTCCAGAGCGCCGAAAGGCTCGTCCAGCAGCAGCACGCTGGGCTGCACGGCCAGAGCGCGCGACAGGGCCACCCGTTGGCGTTGCCCGCCCGACAGCTGAGAGGGATAGCGGCCGCCCAGGCCGTCCAGCTCGACCAGCTTCAGCAGCTCGTCGACGCGCTTGGCGATCTCGGCCTTCGGCGGCTTGTCCTTGCCCTTCCGCACGTCGAGGCCGAACGCGATGTTCTTGGCCACGGTCATGTGCTTGAACAGCGCGTACTGCTGGAAGACGAAGCCCACCCGGCGCGCGGCCGCCGAGGCGTAGGTCACGTCGTTGTCGTGGAACAGCACCTGGCCGCTGTCGGGGAACTCCAGGCCGGCGATGGCGCGCAGCAGCGTGGTCTTGCCCGAGCCCGACGGCCCCAGCAGCGCCAGCAGTTCGCCGTCGGCGATCTCGAGATCCACGTTGTTCAGCGCCGGGTAGCGGCCGAACTGCTTCTGGACGGAACGGATGGAGATGGTCATGGCGGCGTTCCGTTAGTGGCCGCCCCGGCGCACGGCCGGTTGGGCGACTTCGAGGGCGGTCTTGAGCACGAGGGTGACGATGGCCAGCAGGCACAGCAGCGCGGCGACCGCGAAGGCCCCGACGAAATCGTACTCGTTGTAGAGGATCTCGACGTGCAGCGGCATGGTGTTGGTCAGGCCGCGGATGTGGCCGCTGACCACGGAGACGGCGCCGAACTCGCCCATGGCGCGGGCGTTGCACAGCAGCACGCCGTACAGCAGCCCCCAGCGCACGTTGGGCGTGGTCACCCGCCAGAAGGTGTAGAGGCCCGAAGCGCCCATCGAGATGGCCGCCTCTTCCTCGCTGACGCCCTGCTCCTGCATCAGCGGGATCAGCTCGCGGGCGACGAACGGGAAGGTCACGAAGATCGTCGCCAGCACGATGCCGGGGACGGCGAAGATCACCTTCATGTCGTGGTCGAGCAGCCACTCGCCGAACCAGCCCTGCAGGCCGAACACCAGCACGTAGATCAGGCCGGCCACGACCGGCGACACCGAAAACGGCAGGTCGATCAGGGTGATCAGGAACGGCTTGCCCGGGAAGTCGTGCTTGGCCACGGCCCAGGCGGCGCAGAGGCCGAAGACCACGTTGAACGGCACGGTGATCGCCGCCGTCAGCAGGGTCAGCTTGACCGCCGCCAGGGCGTCCTCGTGGGCGATGGCGTCGATGGCCACCTGCACGCCCTTGCGCAGCGCCTCGGCGAACACCGCGGCCAGAGGCAGGATCAGCACCAGCGCCAGGAAGGCCGCGACGACGGCCAGGACCAGCGCCTTGACCCAGGTCGGGTCCTCGGTGGGGTGACGGGCGCGGGCCATCAGACGAACCTCCGCGAGTAGGCCTGGATGGCGTTGATGACCAGCAGCATCAGGAACGAGACCACCAGCATGACCACGGCGATCGAGGCGGCCTGGGCGTACTGGAACTGCTCCAGCTGGATGATGATCAGCAGCGGCGCGATCTCGGACTTGTAGGGCATGTTGCCGGCGATGAAGATCACCGAGCCGTACTCGCCGACCCCGCGCGCGAAGGCCATGGCGAAACCGGTCAGCCAGGCCGGACCCAGCGCCGGCAGGATCACCCGCCAGATGGTGGCCAGGCGGCCCGCGCCCAGGCTGGCGGCGGCTTCCTCGACGTCGGCCGACAGGTCGCGCATCACCGGCTCGATCGTGCGCACCACGAACGGCAGGCCGATGAACACGAGGGCGATGGTCACGCCGATCGGGTTGTAGGCGGCCTTGATTCCCAGCGGAGTCAGGAACTGTCCGACCCAGCCGTTGGGGGCGTAGAGCGTCGCCAGAGCGATGCCGGCCACGGCGGTCGGCAGGGCGAAAGGCAGGTCGACCAGGGCGTTGAGGATGGTCTTGCCGGGAAACTCGTAGCGAACCATCGCCCAGGCGGTCAGCACGCCGAACACGCCGTTGACGACGGCGGCCACCAGGGCCGCGCCGAAAGTCAGGCGATAGGCCGCCAGGGCCCGCTCGGAAAACGCGGCCGCGACGAATTCGGACGGCGACAGCTCGGCCGCCTTCAGCGCCACGGCGGAAAGCGGAATCAGCACGATCAGCGACAGCACCGACAGCGTCAGGCCCAGCGTCAGGCCGAAGCCCGGAATGGCCGAACGACGGCGGAACAAAGGACGGCGCGCCGCGACGGGGCGTTGCGCGGCGGGGGAATCGGCGGTCATCGTCTGATCGTCGTCCTGGATCCGTCTGCGGCCGAAGGCCTGGAAGTTAGAATGCGCCAGTCATCCTTCCGGCGCCGGCGCAGCGTCAAGCTGGACCGCTTAAATCCCCACCACGTCTGTGGGGTCAATTGAGATTTAGCGGGCGAACCCCGCAGAAAAACTGTCTCGCCGCCAACCTGCCCCGGCCGCGCGAAACCAAGAAGCGAAAACGCACATCGCTCAACCCGAATCCAGCAAATCCCTATATATGGAACATATGTGCAATTTATGGGAAATGTGTTGCAGCTTTCGGACGCCATGCGAAGATCGGTGCAACAACGCTCATAATCCCGCTGGGGGGAAATCCATGCCTCGCCGCTTCCGCAGGGCCGCCATGCTGGCCTCCGCCGCCGCTTCGCTGCTGGCGCTTCCCGCCCTCGCCGCGCCCCGCCAGGCCGAAT
>JASGDR010000294.1:0-5550 GCA_047607095.1 Caulobacter sp. | reverse complement strand
GCGCCCTCGACCTCGACCGCCTCAAGACCCTCCTGACCGCCCCCGTCGTCGTCGACCTGCGCAACGTCTACAAGCCCCACGAAATGGTCCGCGCCGGCTTCACCTACGCATCCATCGGACGCGGGACGGCCGCGGCCCAGCGTGAAGCCGAGAGCGTGGCATGAGCGGAGGTCCCGTTCTCGTCACCGGCGCGGCCGGCTTCATCGGCATGCACGTGGCCGAACGTCTGCTCGATCGCGGCGAGACCGTGATCGGCGTGGACGTGTTCAACACCTACTACGACCCGGCCCTGAAGGACGCCCGCGCGGCGCGCCTGGAAGGCCGCCCGGGCTTCTCGATGATCCGGCTGGACATCGCCGACCACGAGGCGATGCTGGCCCTGGTCAAGGCCTCGGGCGTCAAGCGGGTGGTGCACCTGGCCGCCCAGGCCGGCGTCCGCTACTCGATCGAGAACCCGTTCGCCTACGAGCGCTCGAACCTGGCCGGACACCTGTCGGTGCTCGAGGCCTGCCGGCACGGCGGGGTCGAGGCCCTGGTCTACGCCTCGTCGAGCAGCGTCTACGGCGACCGGCCGCTGAACGGCTCGGGCTTCAAGGAGACCGATCCGGTCGACGCCCCGGTGTCGCTCTACGCCGCCACCAAGCGCTCGTGCGAGCTGATCAGCCAGAGCTACGCGCGGCTGTACGGCTTCCCGCAGGCGGGCCTGCGCTTCTTCACGGTCTACGGGCCGTGGGGACGCCCCGACATGGCCTATTTCAGCTTCACCCAGAAGATCCTGAAGGGCGAGCCGATCGAGGTGTACGGCGAGGGCCGGATGGCTCGCGACTTCACCTATGTCGACGACATCGTCGACGGCATCATCGGCGTGCTCGACAATCCGCCGCCCCAGGGCGGGCACGAGATCTACAACATCGGCGACAACGACCCCGTCGGCCTGATGGAGATGATCTCGACGCTGGAAACGGCCATCGGCCGCGAGGCCGAGAAGATCTTCCGTCCGATGCAGCCCGGCGACGTCACCGCGACCTACGCCGACATCGACAAGCTCAACGCGCTCTGCGGCTACAAGCCGAAGGTGAAGCTCGCCGAGGGCCTGAGCCGCTTCGCCGAGTGGCATCGCCGCTATCGGGAAGGGTGACCGCAATGGCCAAGATCCTGATCGTCGGTAAGTACTACCATCCCTTCAGGGGCGGCATCGAAGCCAACACCGCCAGCGTCGCCGAACTGCTGGCCCAGTCGCACCAGGTCACGGCCCTGGTGAACCGCCACGCGCCCGACGCCCGGGACGAGGTGATCAACGGCGTCCAGGTGATCCGCAAGCCGGTCGAGATCACCGTGAAGAACCAGCCGCTTGCGCTGGGCCTCTTCCGCGGCGTCGATCTGGCCGACTACGACGTCATCCATTTCCACGCGCCCAACCCGTACGTGGCCGCGCTGCTGTGGACGAAGCTGTTCCTGGGCGGGATCAAGACCCCGCTGGTGATCACGCACCACATGGAGATCTATGGCCGCAAGCTGCTGCGCGAGGCCTCGATCGGCTTCTACCGCTGGCTGGCCCGGCGCGCGCGCAGCGTTATCGTCACCTCGAAGAAGAACGCCGACATCTCGCTGGACCTGCCCAAGGGCATCAAGACCACGGTGATCCCGCTCGGCATCGACGAGGACAACTACGTCGTCACCGACCAGATCCGCGCCGAGGGCCGGGCCTGGCGCGCCGAACTGGCCGGCGACGCGCCGATGATCGGCTTCCTGGGCCGCCATGCGCGCTACAAGGGCCTGGACGTGCTGATGAAGGCCCTGGCCGAAATGCCGGGCGTGCACGCCGCGATCGCCGGCGACGGCCCCGAGCGGGCGGGCGCCGAACAGCTCGTCCAGACCTTGGAGCTCGCCGACCGCGTCCACTTCCTGGGCAAGATCAACGACGACGACAAGCTGCGGATGCTGTCGACGATCGACGCCTTCGCCTTCCCGTCGACCGAGATCACCGAGGCCTTCGGTGTGTCGCAGCTGGAGGCGATGCTGTGCGGCGCGCCGGTGGTGGCCACCGACCTGCCGACCGGCGTCACCGACGTGGCCATCCACGAGGAAACCGCCCTGCTGGCCGCGCCCGGCTCGGTCGAGAGCCTGACGGCCCAGCTGCGCCGCATGATCGACGACCGCGCGCTGGCCTCGACCCTGGCCGAGAACGGTCGCCGCCACGTGCTCGTCAACATGAGCGAACAGGTCGTGGCCCGCCGGACCTGCGACGTCATCGAACGCGCGGCGCGCGGCGGCCCGCGCAGCGGCGCTCCCGCCAACCGCGCCGTCGCCGACCAGGCCGCCGTCTGACGCGCCTTTCGTCTTCCTCCGTCGCCGCCTCCGCGCGGCGCCGCACATCGAAGGTTTCCATGCCCCAAGGCGCCGCCAAGCCCAAGGTTCTGTTCCTGTCGCCCGTGCCGGACTTCAAGGGCGGCGCCGAGCGCTCGATGCTCGACCTGATCGCCAATCCCGAGATCGAGGCCGAGGTCGCCGTTCCGGCCCCCGGCCCGATCAGCGAGCACCTGAACGCCCAGGGCGTGCCCGTGCACGTGATCGACTTCGGCGCCGTCAACACGGTGCGCCGCCCCCTAAACCTGGGCAAGGCGGCCATGACCCTGAACGACGCGGTGAGCGCCGCCCGCCGGCTGAACGGACTGGCCCGCGAACGCGGCGTCGACGTGGTGCACAGCAACGGCCTGAAGGCCCACGCCATCAACGTGCTGGCCCGTCGCCTCGGCGGCCGCCCCTCGGTCGTGCACATCCGCGACATCGCCTACACCCGTCCGGAAAAGGCGTTCTGGGTGGCGCTGCAGAAGACCTCCACGGCCATGGTGCTGGTCTCGCGCGCGTGCTGGCCGGCGGGGCCCGCCGCGCCCCGCAACGTCCACGTGATCCACAACGGCGTCGCCGTCGACGCGGTCGCAGAGACCCCGTCGGCCGCTCCGGGCGGCGCGCGCCTGGGCTTCATCGGCCGCATCCATCCCTCCAAGGGCCTGTCGGACCTGCTGGACTGGATCAAGGCCGCCATCGACGCCGGCCAGCCGCTGACCCTGACCGTGCGCGGCAAGTTCGCGCCGGAAACGCCCGAGTACGAGGGTCAGATCGCCGATCAGATCGCGCGCCTGGGCCTTGGCGACGTCGTGCGGATGGAGGGTTTCGTCTCCGATCCGGACAAGGTCTACGAGAACCTCGACCTGGTCTGCGTGCCGTCCTCGGCGCCGGATCCGTTCCCGCGCGCGGTGATGGAAGCCATGGCCCGCGGGATCCCGGTCATCGCCCGCCCCACCGGCGGCATCCCCGAAATGGTGACCCACGGCGAGACCGGCTTCCTGGTCGACGACGCGAGCGCCTTCGTCGACGTGGCCGGCCGGCTGGCGAACGATCCCGAACTGGCCGCTCAGATCGGCCGTCAGGCCCACGCCCATTGCGCCTCGGCCCTGACCCTGGGCCGCCTGCACGCCGACATGGGGCGGCTCTACCGGTCGCTGGCCTGAACCGCCGCGGCCTCGGCGGCGAAAGCATCGCGCCCGGCCGGCGGCGCCGGGCGACGCGGGCGCGGCGCCAGGCCGAAGGGCCAGAGCAGGTCGTAGCGGCGCAGCGCCGCATAGACCGCCAGCGGGGCGAGGACGCCGACCGACAGGCCCAGCGCCACGTCGACCGGCCACGGCGGATCGACGCCCGCCGCCTTGCAGGCGACGCGCACGCCGCTGGCCGCCAGGATGTGCAGCACGTAGATCGTCATCGAGGCGCGCCCCACATAGGCCAGGACCTCGGCCGCGACGCCCCTGACCGCCCAACCCGCGCACAGCGCCATGGCGACGCCGAGGATCGCGCAGGGCAGGACAATCCGCGCCGAGGCCGTCATGCCCGACAGCGGGCCGCACGCGGCGACGCACGCCGCGAACAGCAGCCCGCAGACGATCAGCCCGGCCCCGGCCGTCAGGCTCGACGGCGGCGAGGCGTCGCGCAGGCGCGGCCCCAGCACCGCCCCCGCCGCATAGAACAGCGCCCCGTGCAGGCCGCCGCGCACGAGGCTTCCATCCGGCGCGAGGCCGCTGCAGGCGAAGGCCGCCGCGCCCGCCAGAAGCAGCAGCCAGGGCCGCCGGCCGACCAGCAGCGCCGCGAGATGGAGCGCCATCAGGGCGTACAGGAACCAGAACTGCGCGATCGGCCGCCAGCCGATGCCCAGCAGGCTCTCGACGGTCATCGGGCTGTTGGTGCGACCGGCCAGCACCAGCCCCACGCCGCCCTGGACCAGCGACCACAGAACGTAGGGCCAGGCGACGGTCCAGAGCTTTTCGCCCAGGAACCTGCGGGGCCCCTTATCCAGGCTGTGGAACAGGTTCAGCCCCGCCAGCAGGAAGAACAGCGGCATATGGAAACTGTAGAGCGTGAAGTCGGCCCACGAGACCCACGCCGCGTCCGGCAGCTCCCGCGCCTTCTCCAGTCCACGCATCACGTGGCCGTGCACGACCAAGATCACTCCCAGCCCGCGCGTCGCGTCGAGCCAAGTGTGGCGCAATTTTGGACGAGACACGCTCAGAGCACACCTCTCTCTAGACAAGTTTCCAATGAAACTTTCATTTTTGAAGGCAATGCGGATGTATCACGCATTTTCCTATACCGCTATTTCTGAGAAAATTTGCGCCGATAAGTCACCAAACTTGACCTTGATCGGCGATTTGAGTTGAAAGTGATCACGCGTTGCAGAGGGCGGGCATGTCCAAGACCATAGCGTTATTGACCACGGAATATCCGCCCTACCCCGGCGGCATCGCCACCTACACCTGGAACATCGCCGCCGCCCTGGCGGCCGCCGGCCATGCGCCGACCGTCTACGTCATCGGTCCCGCCCCCGCCTCACCGCCGCCCGCCGGGGTCTCGGTGGTCCACGTGCCCGAGCCCGTCTACAGCCACAAGCGGCTGCCGTTCATCACGCTCAAGGTGCTGCGCGCGCTCAAGGCGCGGCCGGCCGACATCGTCTTCGCCTGCGACTACCGCCTGATCATGGCCCTCGGCTGGTGGAAGCGTCCGGGCAAGGTGGCGGGCGTGCACGGCACCGACGTCCGGAGCAAGATCCTGACCCTGCTGGGCGAAACCCGCCTCTACCGGGCCTTGAACGGCTTCGACCGTGTGGTCGCCAACAGCGCCTTCACCAAGGCCGAACTGCTGCGCCATCACCCCTATGTCGCTCCGGACGCGGTGATCACCGCGCCGCTGGGCGTCGACGCCTTCTGGCGCACGCCGGTCGCCGCCCAGGAGCGCGATCGCCTGCTGGCCCCGCTGAACCTGCCCGCCGGGAACGCGCTCTTCATCTCGATCGGACGCATCGAGCGGCGAAAGGGCCAGCTGGCCACCGTCCGCGCCGTCGCCGCCCTGCCCGACGACCTGCGCCGGCGGACGACCTACCTGGTCGTCGGCCGGGAGGTGGAGGCCGACTACGCCGGCGAACTGCGCGAGGCGGCCGCCGAGGCCGTGGCCGCGGGGGCCGACGTGCGCCTGGTCGGCTCGCTCGACGGGGACGTGCTGCGC
>JASGDR010000293.1:0-2708 GCA_047607095.1 Caulobacter sp. | reverse complement strand
CCGGCCTCGAGATCCAGCAGCTCCATCGCCGCCGCCACTAGGGCCTCGATGTCCTGGTCGAACGAGGTGAGGCGGTAGGGAGCCCAGGCGGCCATGTCGAGATTGTCGTAGCCGACCACCAGCACGTCGCCCGGAACCCGCAGGCCGAAGGCGTCGCGCAACACGTCGATCGCGCCGAAGGCGGCCAGGTCGTTGGCGCAGAAGAGCGCGTCCGGCCGCTCGGCCCCCGCGAACAGGTCCCGCGCCGCGGTCGCGCCGCTGGCGTAGTCGTAGCCCCCGCCGGCGCGGACGGCCGCCGGCAGGCCGAGGCTCGCCAGGCCATGGGCGAAGCCGGCTTCCCGCGCCGTCTGGGCCGGGCTGTCGGGCGGACCGGCGACGAAGCCGAACCGCGTCCCGCCCCGCGCGTGCAGCAGCCGCGCCGCGGCCTCGCCGGCGGCGAAGTTGTCGGACGACACCGCCCGGATCCAGTCCCCGGCCAGGTCGGAGTTCAGAGTGACGATCGGGATGCGCAGCTTCGACAGCTGATCGGCGGCGTCCTGCGAGGTCAGGGCCAGGGCCGAGACAACGGCGTCCACCCGATAGCCGGCCAGTTGGCCGACCACGCCGTCGAGGGTGCGGTCGCTGTCCACCCGCACCAGCAGCATCTGGCGGCCGGCCGCCGTCAGGGCCTTGGAGAAGGCCTCCAGGGTCATGGCGAAATAGGGATTGTAGAAGCCGCCGACGACCACGGCGACGATGCCCGAGCGGTTGGTCTGCAGGATCTTGGGCAGGAGGTTGGGCCGATAGCCGATCGCCTCGGCGGCGGCCATCACCCTGGCCCGCGTGGCCTCGGCGATCCGGGCGCCCGGTGTGAAGGCGCGCGACACCGCCGACTGCGACACCCCCGCCGCCCTGGCCACGTCGATCGACGACGGCGGCCGCCAGTTTCCGCTCATGCGGCGTTCCTTCGCACCCTTTTCCCGTCCCGGACCTGTTTAGAGGCTTGCGCGCCGGCTGGCGAGTGAATAGCTATGCACGCATTCATCCAACCGCAGCGCGGCCCTACCGCGCGCCGTGTCCGTCGAGCCGACGCTCGGGCGGGCGACAGGCGCGCGCGTGAAGAGTTCGGCTGCTATCCGCCCAGCAAGGTCCGCCATGAGCGCCGATCCGATCTCTCGCCGCGCCCCTTCCGCGGCGCTCGTCCAACTGGCCCTGGCGTTGGGCGGTTTCGCCATCGGCACCACCGAGTTCGCCTCGATGAGCCTGCTGCCCGACTTCGCCCGCACGCTGGGCGTGGACGAGCCCACGGCCGGCCACGCCATCAGCGCCTATGCGCTCGGCGTGGTGGTCGGCGCGCCGGTGATCGCCGTACTGGCCGCCCGCATCGCCCGCCGCACCCTGCTGGTCGGCCTGATGGTGCTGTTCGCTGTCGGCAACGGCCTGTCGGCCCTGTCGCCCAACTTCGAGACCATGGTGATCTTCCGCTTCCTCAGCGGCCTGCCGCACGGGGCCTATTTCGGCGTCGCGGCCCTGGTCGCCGCCTCGCTGGCCGCGCCCGACAAGCGGGCCTCGGCCGTGGCGCGGGTGATGATCGGCCTGACCGTGGCCACCATCGTCGGCGTGCCGCTGGCCAACGCCGTCGGCCAGTGGATCGGCTGGCGCTGGGGCTTCGTCATCGTGGCCGCCCTGGCCGCCCTGACCGCCGTTTCGGTGTTCCTGCTGGCCCCGCGCGAGCCCGCGCCCAAGGACGCCAGCCCTCTGCGCGAACTGTCGGCCCTGGCCAGCCGGCGCGTCTGGCTGACGCTCGGCATCGGCGCCATCGGCTTCGGCGGCATGTTCGCGGTCTACACCTACCTGGCCTCGACCCTGATCGAGGTCACCCACGCCTCGCCCGCCGCCCTGCCTGGCGTCCTGATGGTGTTCGGCCTGGGCATGACCGCCGGCACCCTGGTCTGCGCCTGGGCCGCCGACCGCGCCCTGATGCCGGCCGTCGGCGCCATCCTGCTGTGGAGCGCCGGCTCGTTGGCTCTCTACCCTCTGGCCGTCGGCAGCCTGTGGACCCTGGTCCCGGTGGTGTTCCTGATCGGCTGCGGCGGCGGTCTCGGCGCGGCCCTGCAGACCCGCCTGATGGACGTGGCCGGCGAGGCCCAGACCCTGGCCGCCGCCCTCAACCACTCGGCCTTCAACACCGCCAACGCGCTCGGCCCCTGGCTGGCGGGCCTGGCCGTGGCCGGCGGCCTGGGCTGGCGCTCGACCGGCTGGGTCGGCTGCGCCCTGGCGCTTGGCGGCTTCGTGATCTGGGCGGTCGCCGTCTGGGACGACCGCCGCCAGACTGAGGCGACGGCGGCCGCCTAGGCCTTCACGCCCTCCCCCATCGCCTTGGCCACGGCCTCGGCGTTGGGTCCCAGCACCAGGTGCACGACGGGTCCGTCGAGGCGGACGAGAGCCCGCACGCCGGCGGCCTTGAGCGCCGCCTCGCCGAGCTTCGAAGGGTCGGCCAGTTCCAGGCGCAGGCGGCTGGAGCAGGCGCTGACGGCGCGGATGTTGGACAGCCCTCCGAGGCCGGGCAGCAGGGACTGGGCGGTCTTCGGATCGGAGACGGCCGGCGCGACGGGCTCGGGCGCGGTTTGGACCGCAACCACCGGAGCCCGGACGCCCGCGCCGGCGGCCTGGCGGATCTCGCCGGCGACGGTGTCGGCGATGGGGCCCAGCACCACCTGCAGGGCCTT
>JASGDR010000292.1:0-6248 GCA_047607095.1 Caulobacter sp. | reverse complement strand
GAGACGCCGAGCGCGGTGGCGGCGTCGCGAAAGCTGCCGAGCTCGGTCAGCTTCAGGAAGGCTTCCAGCTGGGGAAGGGTCAGGCGGATACGCATCGAAAGGTCCAGTCGGCCCCGGGCTGGGCGTTTGCGGCGCGGACCCTATCGGCGCCGAAAGCGCGGTGTCCAGGCCTTGCTGCCCGGCATGCGCGGGGCGCATCGATAGATAATCAGGGCGACATTGAAGGCCTCGCGAGGCGGGCCGCATAGAGGATGCAGGTTGCATCGCCGCTCGTGGGCGGCGGGCTTTTGTTGTCGTCGGGACGCGTAATGACACCCTTGCTGAACGGTATCCGGGTCGTCGAGCTCAGCGCGGTCGTGATGGGGCCCTTCGCCGGCCAGATCCTCGCGGATCTCGGCGCCGAGGTGATCAAGATCGAGCCGCTCGGCGGCGACATCGCCCGCACCGCCGCGCCCGTCGGCGTCGGCGGCGGCGCCATGTTCCTCAACAACAACCGCAACAAGAAGGTGATCGCCGTCGATCTGAAGAGCGCCGAGGGGCGAGAGATCGCCCGGCGTCTCGTTCGCGATTGCGATGTGCTGCTGCACAACATGCGGGTGGACGCGATCGAGCGCCTGGGCCTTGGCTTCGAGGCCGCGCGGGCGCTCAATCCCGACATCATCCACTGCTCCGCGATCGGCTTCGGCCAGGGCGGGCGCTATCGCGACCTGCCGGCCTTCGATGACATCATCCAGGCAGCCAGCGGACTGGCCGGGCTTTCCACCAATTTCGGCCACGACCCGCAGTTCGTGCCGACCAATCTCGCCGACAAGGTGGGCGCCCTCTACACCGTCTACGGCGTCCTGGCCGCCCTGGTCGCCCGCGCGAGCGGCCGCCGCGAGGCGATCCGGGTCGAGGCCCCCATGTTCGAGGCGGTCACCTCGTTCCTGCTCAACGAGCACCTGGCCGGCGCGACCTTCGGCGAGACCGGCGAGGGCATGGGCTACAAGCGGCTGTTCGCCCGCGATCGCCGCCCCTATCGCACGCGGGACGGCTGGCTCGCCGTGCTGCCCTACACCCAGCCGCAATGGACGCGTTTCTTCGAAGAGGCCGGCCGTCGCGACATCCTCGAGGCCGCCTGGTTCTCCGATCCTGTCGAGCGCAATCGGCGGATCGGCGCGCTCTATGGCGAACTGGCCGAGATCCTGGCGGGACGAAGCACGCAGGAATGGGTCGAGGTCCTCACGCGGCTGGACATCCCGTGCTCGCCCGTCCGCACGATGCAGGACCTGATCGAAGATCCGCACCTGGCCGAGGTGGGCTTCTTCTCGCCGTCGGGCGACTATCCGCCGGACGTGACGCGCTCGCTGCCCCAGCCCGTGGTGTTCGAGGGGGTCGAGCAGGTTCCCGACAGGGCCGCGCCGGGCCTCGGGGCCGACACCCGCCAGGTCCTGGCGGCCTGCGGCTACGACGAGCGCCAGATCGACGCCCTGGTCGCGCGCGGCGTGATCCACGAGGGATCGGTTGGGCCCGTGCAATCGACCGTGGCGCAAGCGTGACCAGTCCGTTCGAAACCTGGACGAACCAGGATGTCGCCGACCTCGTCGCCGCCAACCCGCTGGCCTGGGTCGTATCGCACGGGGGCGCTGGTTTTCGGGCCACGCCCGCGCCGCTGCTGGCCGATCTCGACGCCTCCGGCGCATTGCATAGCCTGACGGGCCATCTGGCGCGCTCCAATCCGCAGGTCGCCGACCTGCAGGGCGATGGCCGGGCGCTGCTGCTGTTCATGGGGCCGCACGGATACGTGTCGCCGTCGTGGATGGCCGATCGCACCCAGGCTCCGACCTGGAACTACGCCGTTCTGCGCATCGCCGTGCGCGTGCGCTTCGGTGAGCCCTCCGTCGAGGAGGCCCTGGAGCACCTGTCGGATGCGATGGAGACGGGGCGCCCGAACGCCTGGTCTCCCGCCGAGATGGGCGAGCGCTACGGCCGTCTGGGTCGCGGCGTCGTCGCGTTCCGCGCCGGGGTCGAGCGTCTCGACGGACGGTTCAAGCTGGGCCAGGACGAGCGCGACGACGTCTATGCCGACATCATGGCCGGCCTGGGCCAGGGCGACCTCGCCGACTGGATGACGCGGTTCAATCCAGGCCGCTGAGGCGCGCCGCCTCCTCCGCTACACGCTGCTGAGCAGCAGGCTGGTTTCGCTGTTCTGGACGCCGGGAATCTCGCGCACGTCGCGCAGGACCCGGTCGAAGTCGGCCAGGCTGGCCGCCCGGATTTCGGCCACCAGGTCCCAGGCGCCGTTGGTGGTGTGCAGAGAATGCAGTTCCGGCAGGCCGCGCAGGCTGCGGATGGCCGCCGTCGTCGACTTCCCCACCACCTCGATCAGCATGATCGCCCGCACCTCGCCGGGATCGAGATCCTGGCGCACGCGCACGGTGAAACCCAGCACCGCGCCGCTGTCGATCAGTCGCCCGAGGCGGCTCTCGACGGTCTGCCTCGACACGCCCAGCTGCCCCGCCAGCCTGGACACCGGCGCGCGTCCGTCCTCGCGCAGCAGGGCGACGAGGCGTTTGTCCAGGGCGTCAAAGATATGCATGCGAAAACTTCATGTCCGAGGTGTGCAAGGCGCCAAGCGACGGCGTGAAATTGATGTAGTTCGGCAATGTCGGCCGTATTCGCGTCCGGCCTAGGCTTTCTCCTGTGTTCGAGGAGGAGACAAGGCCTTGCTGTTCGTTGATGTTCCCGCCGTCGTGAAACTGGTCGAGCGGATCGGGATCGAGACCGTGCTCGCCGAGATGGCGGCCTATATCGAAGAGGACTTCCAGCGCTGGGAAGGCTTCGAGAAGACGCCGCGCCTGGCCAGCCATTCCGATCACGGCGTCATCGAGCTGATGCCCACCAGCGACGGCCGCGAGTTCACCTTCAAGTACGTCAACGGTCATCCGGGCAATACGGCCGATGGCCTGCAGACGGTGGTCGGCTTCGGCGTCCTGGCCAATGTGCGCACCGGCTATCCGGAGATGATCGCCGAGATGACCGTGACCACGGCCCTGCGGACGGCGGCGACCTCGGCCATGGCCGCGAGGCATCTGGCGCGCGACGACGCCGAGACCATGGCGATCATCGGCCTGGGCGCGCAGTCGGAGTTTCAGGCGCACGCCTTCCGGGCCGTGCTGGGCGTGCGTCGCCTGCGGGTGTTCGACATCGATCCGGCGGCCGCGCGAAAGTTCATGGCCAACATGCGCGGGCGCGGGTTCGAGATCACGACGGCCGCCAGCGCGGCCGATGCGGTGCTCGGCGCCGACATCGTCACCACGGTCACGGCCGACCGCGCCCGCAACCACATCCTGTCGGACAACATGGTCGGGGCGGGGGTGCACATCAATGCCGTCGGCGGCGACTGTCCGGGCAAGACCGAGCTGCAGGCCGACATCCTCCGCCGTGGCGAGGTGTTCGTGGAGTTCACGCCGCAGACCCGGATCGAGGGCGAGATCCAGCAGCTGGAAGCCGACTTTCCGGTCACCGAACTCTGGCAGGTCGTGACCGGGCGGGCCCCGGGGCGTCGAGGCGCGGGCCAGATCACGGTCTTCGACTCCGTCGGCTTCGCCATCGAGGACTTCTCGGCCCTGCGCTATCTGCGAGACCGCATCGCGGCCGGCGACGGGGCTGTACGGCTCGACCTGCTGGCCGCGCCCGCCGACCCGAGGGACCTGTTCGGCCTGGTGGCGGCGGAGCCGGCCGCGCGGCCGGCCCTGGCGAGATGATCGCCGTCCGGCGCCGGGGTCCGAACCGGCGCCGGGGGGGCTTCGGCTCAGGCGGCAAAGCGCTGCTTGCCGCCGACGATCGTTCGAAGCACCCGGGCCTTGGTGATCGAGGCCGGGTCGATGGCCAGGAGATCGGCGTCCATCACCACGAAGTCGGCCAGGAAGCCGGGCGCCAGCACGCCAAGGCGATCGTCCTGGAAGCCGGCATAGGCGTTGGCGCGGGTGTAGGCGACGAGGGCCTCTTCGATCGAGATCTTCTCCTGCGGCAGCCAGCCGCCGGGATTGGCGCCGTCGATGGTCTCGCGCAGCACGGCCGCCGCCAGACCCTGGCGGGGATCGAGCGGGGCCACCGGCCAGTCCGAGCCGAAGGTCACGCGCGCGCCGGCGTCCAGCAGCGAGCGGAAGGCGTAGGTTCCCTTCAGGCGCTCGGGCCCGATGCGGTTCACCGCCCAGCGGCCGTCGTCGATGGCGTGGTAGGGCTGCACAGAGGCGATCACGTCCAGCGCCTTGAACCGGCCGATCGCTCCCGGCGACAGGTGCTGGGCGTGCTCGATGCGGAAGCGGCGGTCGCGCCTGCCGTTGGCTCTTTCCACCTCGGCGTAGATGTCGAGGATCTCGTCGTTGGCGGCGTCGCCGATGGCGTGGACAGTGACCTGAAGGCCGGCCTGGTCGGCGCCGGTCACCCATTCCTTCAGGTCGGTCGGCTTGGTGACGACGATGCCGGAGCTCTCGGGCGCATCGACATAGTGGTCGTGGAACAAGGCCGTGCGCGAGCCCAGCGAACCGTCGACCAGTCCCTTCACCCCGCCCCAGCGCACCCAGTCGTCGCCCCGGCCCTCGGCCGCGACGAGGTCGGCCATCTTGCGCCAGTCGACCAGCGGCACGAAGGAATAGAAGCGCAGGCCGGTCTCGCCCCGGGCGCGCAGGCGACGCAGGCCGTGCTGGGTGACCCAGTCGATCTCGGTGTTGTGGACCTGGGTGACGCCGAGGCCGAGCGCGTAGTCCGCGCCGCGCGCCAGGGCGTCTTCGACCTCGCGATCGGTCGGCGGCGGGATCACCCGCTTGACCAGCCGCCGGGCGCCGTCCTTCAGCACGCCGGTCGGCTCGCCGTCGGCGTCGCGCACTATGACGCCGTCGTCGGGATCGGGCGTGTCGCGGGTGATGCCCGCCAGCCTCAGGGCCAGGGCGTTGAGCAGCAGCATGTGCTGGTCCTGGCGGGCGACCGCGACGGGGGTGTCGGGCGTCACAGCGTCGATCCATGCGTGGGTCGGCAGCTCGCCGCCCCAGCGCTCGTGGTCCCAGTTGCCGCCCTGCAGCCAGGCGCCGGGCTTCAGCGCCGCCGCCGAGGCCCCGATCTGGCGGACGAGTTCCTCGCGGCTGGCGGCGTTGCGCAGGTCGGCGGCCGACAGCGCCTGGGAGGCGCGCAGGAAATGGGTGTGGTTGTCGGTGAAGCCGGGCAGCACGAAAGCGCCCTGCAGGTCGACGACCCGCGTGCGCCGGCCGGTCATGGCCCGCACCTGATCCTTCCCGATGGCGGCGATGCGGTCGCCGACGACGCCCAGGGCTCCGGCGCGTCCGGCGACGCCCGGGACGCCCGTCCAGATCGAGGCGTTCACGTAGGCGACGTCCAGGGTTCGGTCGGCGCCGAAGGCCATGGCCGGCGCGGCCAGGCCCGCGCCCAGGCTTCCAAGAAGCCGCCGTCTGTCGAGCATCATCACGCCGTCCCCGATGGTCAGTCGCCGGACGATGGACCGGCTTCGCCGTCAGCCTAAGGGCGTCGCGCCCGGCGACGGATGCGAAAGGCGGTATCTGTCGATGCGGCCAGGCTATCAATGCCGCCGGACGAAAGCCGTGGACGAAGACGCGCGGCGCCAGGTTCGTTCAATCCCGGCATCAACCTATGACCATGTTGTCATTGGTCGAAGCGTCCGGTGTGGCTAGCGTCGCCGAAAATATGCGGTTCGGGCTTCGGGGCGAGCGTCGCGTAGACCGGGCGGCGAACAGTAGGGGAGGGCGCGATGCAACGCTCAGACAACAGCGCGGCGGGCGCCCGCGCATGACGGCGCTTTCTTCCGAACGCATGGCTTCCGCACACCCGACCCCCGCCGCTCTCGATCTGACCCGTGGTCAGCGCCTGCGCGCCATCATGGCCGGTTCGGCGGGCAATCTGATCGAGTGGTACGACTTCTACGTCTACGCCTTCATGGCGCTGTATTTCGCGCCGCTGTTCTTTCCGCAGGGCGATCGCACGGCCCAGCTGCTGAACGTCGCGGGCATCTACGCCGTCGGTTTTCTGATCCGGCCGCTGGGCGGGTGGTTCTTCGGACGCTACGCCGACCGGCGCGGACGCCGCGCGGCCATGGTCGCCTCGGTGCTGCTGATGGGCGCTGGCTCGCTGCTGATCGCCGCCCTGCCGACCTACGCCGCGATCGGAGCGGCCGCGCCGCTGCTGCTGCTGGTCGCGCGGCTGGCCCAGGGCTTCTCCACTGGCGGCCAGTATGG
>JASGDR010000291.1:0-3876 GCA_047607095.1 Caulobacter sp. | reverse complement strand
CTTCCAGGCGAAGAACAGGGTCAGGATGATGACCGGCACGATGATGATCAGCATCAGCAGGGTCGACAGAACGATCAGGTCGCGCTGCTGGGTGGCTATGTCGCCCGACGGGTTCATCACGACCCAGTCGCAGCCGCTGAGCGCGAGCAGGACGGGCAGCAGGGCGAGCTTCTTCAAGGGACTCAGAGTCATGAGGAACCTGGGCTTCAGACGTACTGGCGGCGCGCGATAAGCTAACGCGCCAGTGTGCGACATTGGACCATTTGTCCTAGGCGCCGCAGTGCAACACGAAAATGCGGAGCCGAAGACGCATCAAGGCGTTTGCCAGAACGGGGCAGTTGGTCTCATGCTCACGTTCAGACCGCCGGCCAAGGCGGCACGAAAAGAGCTTGGGACGGAACAACAGGAATAGGCGGTAGCCATATGAGTCAAGATTTCGCACTGCCGGCTGGACCGGGGCCGACGTCATCGGGCCTGGAGCGCGACGCGCGGCGACTGCACGCCGACCACAAGGGGGTCAGGCCCGGCGAGATCGCCATCGGGGTGATCATCGGGCGCACTTCCGAGTTCTTCGACTTCTTCGTCTACGCCATCGCCTCGGTGCTGGTGTTCCCCCACCTCTTCTTTCCTTTCGTCGACCGGCTCACGGGCGTGCTGTGCTCGTTCGCGATCTTCTCGCTGGCCTTCGTGGCCCGCCCGATCGGCTCGGCGATCTTCGGCGCCGTCGACCGCAACTACGGCCGAGGCGTGAAGCTGACCATCGCCCTGTTCCTGCTGGGCGGCTCGACCGCCGCGATCAGCTTCCTGCCGGGCTACGCCACCGCGGGCGCGGCCGCGATCTGGGCGTTGGCGGCCTTCCGCATCGGCCAGGGCCTGGCGCTGGCCGGGGCCTGGGACGGCATGGCCTCGCTGCTGGCCCTCAACGCGCCCGAGAAGAAGCGCGGCTGGTACGCCATGATCCCGCAGCTGGGCGCGCCTTTCGGCTTCATGCTGGCCAGCGGCCTGTTCGCCTATTTCGTCGCCAGCCTGGGCTCGGCCGACTTCCTCGACTGGGGCTGGCGCTATCCGTTCTTCGCGGCCTTCGCGATCAACGTCGTGGCCCTGTTCGCCCGCCTGCGGATCGTGGCGACGGAAGAGTTCGGCAAGCTGTTCGAAAAGGGCCAGCTGAGCCCCGTGCCGCTGACCAGCCTGATAAAGGCGCAAGGGTCGAACGTGATCATCGGCGCCTTCGCCCCGCTGGCCACCTTCGCCATGTTCCACCTGGTCACCGTGTTCCCGCTGTCGTGGGTCAGCCTGCACGACGACGGCGGCGAGGCCCTGAACTTCCTGCGCATCGAGCTGGCCGGCGCGCTGGTCGGCGTGGTCGGGATCATGATCTCGGGCTGGATCGCCGACCGCATCAGCCGTCAGAACCAACTGGCGCTGTCGGCCGTGCTGATCGCCATCTTCAGCATCGCCGCGCCCTGGCTGCTGGACGCCGGCGGCGCGGGCCAGACCGCCTATGTCGTGGTCGGCTTCGCGATCCTGGGCCTGTCGTTCGGCCAGGCCTCCGGCGCGGTCAGCTCCGGCTTCCTGCGCAAGTTCCGCTACAGCGGGGCGGCCCTGACCTCGGACCTGTCGTGGCTGATCGGCGCGGGCTTCGCCCCGCTGGCGGCCCTGGCCCTGGCCAGCTTCTGGGGCCTGCCGGCCGTCGGCCTCTACCTGGCCTCGGGGGCGTTCGCCACGCTGATCGCCCTGTCCATCGACCGCCGTCGCCGCATGCGCCATCAGCCGCCCAAGGCCTGATCACATCGCGGAAGACGGAAGAACGAGCAGACGCCGCGGGCCCCGCCCGCGGCGTCTTTTCACGTCTGGGGCCTGGCGCCTCAGAAGTCGGCCGACAGCGTGACCTGGAAGGTCCGGTGCGAACCGGGCCGGAAGGTCGCGGCGGTGCTGACGGTGGTGCTGATCGTGCCCAGGTAGTCTTCGTCGAATATGTTGTCGACGTTGACCCGCGCCTTGACCTGCTTCAGCGGCCCCACGCCGAAGCCGTCGCCGAGATCCACATAGGCGTTCCAGATGGTGTAGCCGTCGGTCTTCTCGGTGTTGGTCATGTTGGTGTAGCGGTCGCTGATGCGGCGCGCCGACAGGTTGACCACCGCCCAGTTCACCGGCTCCCAGGTCACGCCGCCCTGGAACAGCCATGTCGGGAAGTCCGGCAGCGTGTTGCCGGCGATGGCGTTGGTCCCGAAGTTGTTTTCGAACTCGGCGCGATTGTACGACAGGTTGGCGTTGAAATAGACCTTGCCGCCCAGCAGCTCGGGCTTCCACTGGCCGCTGAACTCCGCCCCGTGCGCCTCCACGGCCCCGACGTTCTGGTAGAAGGTCTCGGTCGTCGTGCTGCCCGGCACCACCGAGGCGTAGGACTGCAGCCGGTTGTCGAAGGCGGTGTAATAGGCCACGACCGAGGCGTTGAACGTCGCCCGGTTGGCGCGATAGCCCAGTTCGAGGTTCTGCGAGGTCTCGGCTTCCGGACCGGGGACGCTGGGGCTGGCGGCCGAGAAGATGTCGTCCGCGCCGCGCGGCAGGGCCATGTTCTCCGAATAGGACGCGAACACCTGGTCGCGGCTGTTGATCGAATAGACCAGGCCCACCTGCGGCAGGAAGCTGTCCTTCCAGCTGTCGGTGATCGTCGGCGTGCGCTGGGCGATGTAGTCGGCCGGATTGCGGTAGCCGCTGATCTTGTAGTCGATGTCGGTGGCCTTGAAGCCCACCTCGACCTTGAGGCGTTCGTCGAGCAGCTTGACGGTGTCCTTGAAGAAGAACTGGGTCGTCTCGCGGGTCGAGACGTAGTTGCGCTGCAGGTGCACCGGCTCGTTCAGCAGCGGCGCGCCGTCCGGATCGCCGTTGACGGTGTTATAGCGCGCCTGGGTCCGGTGGTAGTCGTCCTTCTCCAGCCACACCCCGGCCTGGAGCGTATGGAAGCCCGCGCGCCAGGTTCCGCCGACCGTGATCCCCTTGCGGATGCCGTCGACGCCGGACAGGCCATACTGCAGGCCCTTGGGCGCGGTCAGGCCCGAAACGTAGTTCTTCTCGGCGTTGTAGCTGGCCAGCGAGGTGGCGTAGGCCTCGGGCGAGACGCCGTAGCCGCCCTTGTCCTCGTAATAGGCCGTCGAGCGGACCTCGAAATTCTCGCCGATCGGCTTGTTCAGCGACAGGCCGTAGAGGTGGTCCTGCCGGGCGTTGACCGCGAACTTGTAGTACTGATTGTACAGCGCGTTCGAATACTTCACCCCCGCCGTGGTTTCCGCCAGGCTGGGCACGTAGCCGAGATAGGCGAAGTCGCGGCCCGAGCGGCCGAAGGCGTCGCCCGCCGTTCCCAGGTACTGCGCCTTGGTGATCGACGGGGAGTCATAGTCGAAATAGTCGTTGTGCACGGTCTGGAACATCAGGTTCCCGCCGCTCTCGAACGCGTAGTCGATCTTGCCCTCGTAGTGCTCGCGCTTGATCGTGCCCGGGCCGCGCCACAGGTCGCCCTTGATCCACGATCCGGCCACATAGCCCGACAGGTTGCCGATCTTGCCACTCTCCAGGCGCAGGAAGCTGCGGCGCAGGTTGTCCTCGCCCCAGGTCTGGCTGGCCGAACCGCCGGCCTCGGCATCGGGCGTCTTGGTGAAATAGTCGACGATCGGACCCAGGGAGGCGTAGCTGGGCAGCGAGACGTCGCCCGCGCCGGCCGAGGCCTGCACGCGCCCCAGGTTCTCGTTGTCGACATAGCGATAGATCGGGCTGCCGCCGAACTGGTCGCTGCGCCCCATCGGAATGCCGTCGAGCAGGAAACCGATCTGCTGGAAGTTGAAGGCGCGCACCGAAACCGAGTTGCCGAACTCGTACATG
>JASGDR010000290.1:0-15915 GCA_047607095.1 Caulobacter sp. | reverse complement strand
GTCTGCTCCCAGTCGACCGAACGCCAGCCGGCGGCCTTCGGCACGTAGCCGATCAGCGAATTGTCGGTGTCGTAGACGGCGTCGTAGCGGTCGACCGAGACGCTGTTGGTGCGGTTGCCGACCTTCGAGTAGCTGACGGCGAACAGCGCGCCGAACTCACCCCAGTTGGTGTCCCAGCGCTCGCTGCCGATCACGTTGCCGGACCAGTAGCCCTTCTTCTGCAGGTCGCCGTAGTTGTAGTCGACCGAGGCGGCCAGCAGGTGGCCCTTCTGGTCGAACGGCAGGCGGGTGCGCAGGTTGACCGTGCCGCCGATGCCGCCTTCAATCATGTCCGACGACGGGTTCTTGTAGACGTCGACGCCGGCCAGCAGGTCGGCCGACACGTCTTCGAAGCTCAGGCCGCGGCCGTTCTTGGCCGAGAAGATGTCACGGCCGTTGGTTTCCGAACGCACCCACGACAGGCCGCGAATGGCCACGCCGCCGCCTTCCGCGGCCATCCGGGCCGGGTCGCGCGCTTCGTTGGTGCGTTGTAGGGTGATGCCCGAGATGCGCTGCAGGGCTTCCGAGACCGAACGGTCCGGCAGGGCGCCGATGTCGACGGCGGTGATCGAGTCGACGATCACTTCGGCGTTCTGCTTGATCTTCTGGGCCGACTGGATCTGGGCCCGCTGACCGGTGACCACGATCTCTTCGACCTGGGTGTCCTCGGTGGTGGCAGCGGTCTGCGCCAGCGCTGTCAACGGAGCCACGGCGCACAGCGCCAGGACCGACGCGCCGAACATGAAATGTGAGCTATTGAGGCGTCGCATGCCTGTTTCCTTCCCCGGTAAGTGAAGCCGCCCCGGCGTTCTCATAGGCGCCGGTGACGTGCGAAGCGACCTGCCCCGCACAATCCGATTGGTAGCTATAGTCATATAATTGTGGTCATCAAGACAAAATTGATAGCGCTATCATTTCCGCTAACGGCGCTGCTTTTCGGCCACACGCGCAATCGCCGCTCACCTAAACTCCTAGGCGAAACAATGGCCTGACCTCATCCGGAGGAGGCTGGGCCACCCTGCTGTTTGCGCCGACCATTATTATATTATAAATGCCTCGTGACCCGGCGCGGGAGCCTCCCGCCGGGCGCGCGTTTAGGGACGAACATGACGCAGGCTGACGACTCCGGACGGCTTCACCAGGGAAGCGCTCGCAACGGAGGGTCCTGCTGATGGTCGCGTCCGATCCGTCGATCACCATCTTCGGCGACTGGGGCACCTCGCGCCTGCGCCTCTATCTGCGCCAGGGCAAGAGCGTGCTGGACCGTCGCGACGGTCCCGGCATCGGCTCGCTGACCGCCTCGCCCGAACAGACCTTCCTCGACCTCGTCGGCGACTGGCGTGAAGCCGGCCCTGAAACGATCCTGCTGTGCGGCATGGTCGGCTCGCGCAACGGCTGGGTCGAAGCGCCTTACGCGCCCTGCCCCGCCGACGCCGCGGCGATCACCGAGCGCCTGGTCAAGGTGCAGGCCCAGGGCCTGACCGTCTCGATCGTGCCGGGCCTGTCGTGCGTCAACCCGCTGGGCGGGCCCGACGTGATGCGCGGCGAGGAGACCCAGATCCTCGGCGCCCTGGCGCTGAACCCGCAGCTCAAGACCGGCCGCCACCTGCTGGCCATGCCAGGCACCCACACCAAGTGGGTCGTGGTCGAGGACGGGGCGATCACCTCGTTCCTCACCGCTCCGGTCGGCGAGGTGTTCGCCGTCCTGCGCGAGCACTCGATCCTGGCCAAGGCCGCCGCCGGCGACGCCCCGGCCACGCCCGAAGGCTTCGACCTTGGCCTGTCGCGGATCACCGACAAGGGCGCGGCCCTTCTGCCCCACCTGCTGTTCGAGACCCGCAGTCGCCAGCTGATCGACGGCCTGCCCAAGGCTGATGCGATGGGCTTCCTGTCGGGCCTGCTGATCGGCGCCGACGCGGCCGGCGCCGCCGGCTGGTTCGGCAAGCTCGGCAAGGTCGCCCTGATCGGCGCCCCGGCCCTGAACGTCCTCTACGCCAAGGCCATCGCCGCCGCCGGCGGCGACAGCTTCGAGATCGACGGCGACGCCGCCGTTCTCGCCGGCCTATCCTCCCTGTCCACCTCTCTGACGCGTGATGCCCATGTCCTTGCCTGACGCCCCGCCCATCGTCGCCATCCTGCGCGGTGTGAAGCCCGACGAAATCGTCGAGATCGCCGGCGCCCTCGTCGACGCCGGCATCGGCTACATCGAGATCCCGCTGAACTCGCCCGAGCCGCTGGTCAGCATCGGCAAGCTCTGCGAGGCCTATGGCGACAAGGCCCTGTGCGGGGCCGGCACCGTGCTCAGCGCCCAGGCGGTCGACGACGTGGCCGCGGTCGGCGGCAAGCTGATCGTCACCCCCAACATCGACCCCGAGGTCATCTCGCGCGCCGTCGAACTGGGCCTGACCGTCATGCCCGGCTTCGCAACCCCGACCGAGGCGTTCGTCGCCGTGAAGGCCGGCGCCAAGGCGCTGAAGCTCTATCCGGCCGGCTCGTTCGGCCCGGGCCACCTGAAGGCCGTGCGCGACGTCCTGCCCAAGGACATCGAGATCTATGCGGTCGGCGGCGTCGGCGCGGCCAACCTCAAGCCCTGGCTCGACATCGGCGTGGCCGGCATCGGCGTCGGCGGCGAACTCTACCGCCCCGGCTACACCGCCGCCGAAGTCGGCGAACGGGCCCGCGCCCTGGTCGCGGCCTGGACTGCGCAGACCGCCGGCTGAGCCGTCTTACGATCATAACGAAGAGCAGCCCTAAAGGGGGGAAGCCCACGTGAACCTAGCAACCATCGACCTCGCGATCCTCGCGATCTACGCCGTGGCCATCTTCGGCCTGGCGCAGTGGGTTTCCCGCGACAAGGGCGGCCAGAAGAAGAATTCGACCGACTACTTCCTCGCGTCGAAGGCCCTGCCCTGGTGGGCGATCGGCGCCTCGCTGATCGCCGCCAACATCTCGGCCGAGCAGATCATCGGCATGAGCGGCTCGGGCTACGCGATCGGCCTGGCCATCGCCTCCTACGAATGGATGGCGGCGCTGACCCTGCTGATCGTCGGCAAGTTCTTCCTGCCGGTGTTCCTGAAGAACGGCATCGTGACGATGCCGCAGTTCCTGGAGCAGCGGTACGGCCCCAGCGTGCGGACCATCATGGCCGTGTTCTGGCTGGGTCTGTACGTGTTCGTGAACCTGACCTCGATCCTGTGGCTGGGCTCGATCGCCGTGCACACCGTGACCGGCATGGACCAGATGATGGCCCTGGCCGCCATCGGCGTCTTCGCCCTGGCCTACCAGCTGTGGGGCGGCCTCAAGGCCGTGGCCCTGACCGACATCGTCCAGGTGGCCCTGCTGGTCATGGGCGGCCTGATCATCGCGTGGCTGTCGCTGGACAAGATCGGCGGCGGCGCGGGCGTGGTCGCCGGCTTCCACCACCTGACCACCCAGTTCCCCGACCACTTCGACATGATCCTCGACAAGGCCAGCCCGCACTACAAGGACCTGCCGGGCCTGTCCGTGCTGTTCGGCGGCCTGTGGATCATGAACGTCAGCTACTGGGGCTTCAACCAGTACATCATCCAGCGCGCCCTCGGCGCCAAGGACCTGCCGGAAGCCCAGAAGGGCATCGCCCTGGCCGCCTATCTGAAGCTGCTGATGCCGGTGATCGTGGTGCTGCCGGGCATCGCCGCCCTGGTGCTGGTGCCGGGCTCCATCAAGCCCGACCAGGCCTATCCGGAAATGATGAAGCTGCTGCCGCCCGGCCTGCTGGGCCTGGTGTTCGCCGCCCTGGTGGCCGCGATCGTCGCGTCGCTGGCCGCCAAGATCAACTCGATCGCCACCATCTTCACCCTCGACCTCTACGCCAAGGCCAAGCCGCAGGCCTCCGAGCAGCACCTGGTGCTGGTCGGCCGCGTGACCGCCGTCGTCGCCGTGATCATCGGCATCCTGACCGCCAAGCCGCTGCTGGGCGGCGCCGAGCAGGCCTTCCAGTTCATCCAGGACTTCACCGGCTTCTTCACGCCGGGGATCGTGGTGATCTTCATGCTCGGCCTGTTCTGGAAGCGCGCCACCACGGCCTCGGCCCTGGTGGCCGCGATCGGCGGCGCGGCCCTGTCGGGCCTGTTCTTCTTCCTCAACAAGCTGGGCATGTTCGGCATGCCGTTCATGAACCGCGTCGGCCTGGTGTTCCTGCTGACTCTGGCCGCGGCCGTGATCGTCTCGCTGATCGCCCCGCAGAAGAAGGACGTGAACGTCGTCAGCCTCGAGGGCGTCACCTACAAGACCACCACCGGCTTCAACATCGCCGGCGTGGGCGTGATCCTGATCCTCATCGCGCTGTACGCCACGTGGTGGTGATCGCGAACCAGACGCCGGCCGCGATCATCGCGGCCGGCGACGTGCTCGGCGAGGGGCCGGTGTGGGACACCGGCCGCCTGCTGTGGACCGACATCCAGAGCCGCCGCCTGCGCGCCTTCGACCCCGCCAGCGGCGTGGTCGAAACCTTCGCCGCCCCCGAACGCATCGGCTCGATCGCGCTGCTTCCCGACGAGACGAGCCGCGTCATCGCCGCCTTCGAGACCGGCCTTGGCCTGTTCGACCTCGCCTCGGGCCAGGTCGACTGGCTGCACCGCGTCGAGGCGGAGGCCAACGGCCGCCGCTTCAACGACGGCCGCGTCGACCGCTCGGGGCGCTTCTGGGCCGGAACCATGGTCGAGGACGAGGCCATCCGGCACCGCGCCGAGGCCGGCGTCTGGCGCCTGGACCACGCCGGCGGCTTCACGCCCCACTTCGGCGGCGTGCAGATCGCCAACGGCCTGGCCTTCAGCCCCGACGGCAAGACCGCCTATTTCTCCGACAGCCCGCTGCAGACCATCTTCGCCTTCGATCTCGACGCGGACGGAAGCCTGAGCAACCGCCGGGTCTTCGCCGAGGTCACCGACGGCTATCCCGACGGCGCCACGGTCGATTCCGAAGGCTGCCTGTGGAGCGCCCGCTGGGCGGCCGGAACCGTCGTGCGCCACGCGCCCGACGGCCGCGTGCTGGAGACGCTGCACGTCCCCGCCAGCCAGCCCACCTGCGTGGCGTTCGGCGGCGACGACCTGCGCACGCTTTACGTCACTTCGGCCCGCGACGAGCTTTCCGACGACGAATTGGTCAGACAACCGCACGCCGGCGATGTATTCGCCTATGACGTGACCGTTCCTGGGTTGCCCGAACCACGATACACAGGGGCGATTCGTTTCGCGTCCGACGTATAGAAAAGAAGACTTGGCGATGCGCACCCAGCCCGGACTGAGTTTGACCTACGGCCTCGTGGAATCGCTTGGTCAGGCCATCGTGACGGGCGAATACGCCGAGATCGGTTTTCCTACCGAAGGCGAGCTGTCCAAGAAGTTCGGGGCCAGCCGCACGGTGACGCGCGAGGCGGTGAAGATGCTCACCGCCAAGGGCCTGCTCAGCGCCCGCCCCCGCCACGGCACGGTGGTCGAGCCGGAAGCCAACTGGAACCTGCTCGATCCCGACGTTCTGCGCTGGCTGCTGGAGCGCAAGTTCAGCCTGCGCCTGCTGTCGGACTTCACCGAGATGCGGCTGGGCATCGAGCCGGTGGCCGCGGCCCTGGCCGCCCGCAACGCCGACGAGGCGGGGCTCGAGGCCATCCGCAAGGGTCTGGCCCGCATGAAGGCCGCCGGCGAGGGCGAAGACGACCCGCTGGCCGCCGACATCGCCTTCCACATCGCCATTCTCAGCGCCACCAAGAACCCGTTCTACAGCGAGCTGCACGAGCTGGTGAACACGGCGCTGCGAATCTCGATCCGCTTCACCAACCGCATCAAGGGCCGCACGGCCTCGATCCCCTCGCACGAGGACGTGGCCAACGCCATCATCGCCCGCGACGCCGTGGCCGCCCAGACGGCCATGCAGGCGATCATCGTCGACGTGCTGGAGTTGATCCGCGCGGCCTCCGCGACCGACTCCGAAGGCGCCCGCAAGGAGGCCTGAGCCCCTCCCGCCGCGCCTTACCCCGATTTAATTCGGCGACCCGCGTTTCTCCGCTAGAAGTCCATTCGTCTGATTGGACGATAAAGGGGCATGTCGTGGGTTACGGGTTCAAGGGGTCCTTCGGGCGCACGACGGCGCTGGCCCTGGTTCTGACGGTTTGCGCCGCCGGCCTCTCGGCCTGCGACAAGGACAAGAAAGCCGAAGCCAAGTCCAAGAAGCCCGTCGCCTCCCAGACGGTCAGCGTGGCCCCGGTCGCCGTGCTGCCCCTGCCCCGCGTCATCAACGCCTCGGGCACGATCTCGGCCTGGGAAGAGGTGCCGGTCGGCGCCGAGACCGGCGGCCTGACCGCCGTCGCCGTCAACGCCGAGGAAGGCCAGTTCATCCGCCAGGGCCAGGTGCTGGTCCAGCTCAACGACACCCTGCTGCGCGCCCAGCTGCGCCAGCAGGAGGCGGCCGTCGCCAGCGCCCGCGCCACCCTCGCCGAGGCCGAGGCCTCGCTGCGCCGCTCGCGCGAGCTGCAGGCCAAGGGCTTCCTGTCGGCGTCTTCGCTCGACACCGCCACGGCCAAGCAGGCCACCGCCGCCGCCCAGCTGGCCTCCGCCCAGGCCGCCCAGGGCGAAACCGCCGCCCGCGTCGCCCAGGCATCGATCCGCGCCCCGGTCTCGGGCCTGATCGTCCGCCGCAGCGTCACCAAGGGCCAGATCGTCAGCGCCGGCAGCGAGCTCTTCCGCATCGTCCGCGACGGCCGCATGGAGCTGGACGCCGAACTGCCCGAAACCGACCTCGGCGTGGTGAAGGCCGGCATGCTCGCCCGCATCACCTCCGAGCAGGTCGGCCAGGCCGACGGCCGCGTGCGCATCGTCACCTCCGAGGTCGACACCCAGACCCGCCTGGGCGTGGCCCGCATCGCCCTGTCGTCGATGGGCGCCTTCCGCCCGGGGATGTTCGCCCGCGCCCAGATCCAGGCGGGCGACCAGGCCTCGCCGGTCGTGCCCAGCGCCGCCATCCTCTACCGCCAGAACCAGCCCGGCGTGTTCACCCTCGACACCGGCGCCAAGGCCCGCTTCCGCAAGGTGGCGGTGCTGGCCCGCACCGGCGACGTCACGGCCGTCGCCGGCCTGGCCGCCGGCGAGCAGGTGGTCGTGCAAGGCGCCGGGTTCCTCGGCGAGGGCGACGCCGTGCGCGTTTCCAGCCGCCTGCCCGCCCCGACCCTGCCGGCCGTCAAGCGCTAGGGGCCCGCGATGAACAACATCTCGCGCTGGGCGATCAAGAATCCGATCCCCGTCCTGATGCTCTTCGTCATGCTGACGATCGCCGGCGTCACCGGCTTCATGGGCATGCGGGTCAACAGCAACCCCGACGTCGACCTGCCCTATGTGGTGGTGTCGGCCTCGCGCCCGGGCGCCGCGCCCAGCGAGCTGGAAACCCAGGTCACCCGCCTCATCGAGGACTCGATCGCGGGCCTTGGCCAGGTGCGCCACATCACCTCGACCGTCAGCGACGGCTCGTCGACGACGGTGATCGAGTTCGAGCTGGGCGTCGACCACGAGCGGGTCACCAACGACGTCCGCAACGCCATGTCCAACCTGCAGGCCTCGCTGCCGTCGGACATGCAGATCCCCAACGTCACCCGCGTCGACGTCACCGGCGACCCGCTGATCACCTATGTCGTCCAGGCGCCGAACCTGACGCCCGAGCAGCGCAGCTGGTTCGTCGACAACGAAGTCGCCCGCACCCTGCTGGCCATCAAGGGCATCGGCGAGGTCAACCGCCTGGGCGGCGTCAGCCGCGAGATCCAGGTCGCCCTCGACCCCGACCGCCTGGCCGCGCGCGGCGTCACCGCCGCCGCCGTCAGCCAGGCCCTGGCCACCACCAACGCCGACCTGCCCGGCGGCCGCGTGACCGTCTCGGGCTCCGAGCGCGCCATCCGCACCCTGGGCGCCGCCGGCTCGGTCGATCAGCTGCGCGAGACCCGCATTCCGCTGTCGTCGGGCGGCACGGTTCGCCTGGGCGACCTGGGCGAGGTCACCGACCGCTGGGCGGAACCGCGTAACCGCGCGCGCTACGACAACCAGGAAGTCGTGACCTTCAACATGGTCCGCTCGCGCGGCGCCAGCGAGGTCAAGATCGCCCAGAAGGTGCGCAAGGCGATCGAGAAGCTCGACAAGGACCATCCCGAGCTGACGATCGCCGAGGTCACCTCGAACGTGAAGTACATCGAGGAAAGCTACTGGGCCTCGATGGAGGCGCTGATCCTCGGCGCCGTGCTCGCGGTCATCGTCGTGTTCATCTTCCTGCGCGACTGGCGGGCCACCTTCCTGGCGGCGGTGGCCATCCCGCTGTCGCTGCTGCCGACCTTCGCGATCATGGCCCCGCTGGGCCAGTCGCTGAACGGCGTCACCCTGCTGGCCCTGTCGCTGACCGTGGGCATCCTGGTCGACGACGCCATCGTCGAGATCGAGAACATCGTCCGCCACATGCGGGGCGGCAAGTCGCCCTACAACGCGGCGATGGAGGCCGCCGACGAGATCGGCCTGGCCGTGGTGGCCACCACCTTCACCATCGTGGCGGTGTTCGCGCCCACCGGCTTCATGCCCGGGATCATCGGCCAGTTCTTCAAGGCCTTCGCCCTGGCCGCCTGCGTGTCGGTGCTGTTCTCGCTGCTGGTCGCCCGCATGCTGACGCCGCTGATGGGCGCCTACATGCTCAAGCCCCACCACAAGCCGGACCAGGATCCGGTCTGGATGGCCGGCTACCTGAAGGCCTTGAACTGGGGCCTGAGCAACAAGTGGAAGGTCGCCCTGATGGCGATCCCGATCCTGGCCGGCTCGTACTTCCTGGCCAAGAGCCTGCCGTTCGAGTTCCAGCCGGCCGCCGACCGCGGGCGGGCGCCCTTCTCGGTCGAACTGCCGCCCGGCGCCACGCTGGACGAGACCGACGCCGTGGTCCAGCGCGTGACCCACGAGCTGCTGGCCCGTCCCGAGGTCACCAGCGTCTACGCCTCGGTCGGTCGCGACGGGGTCAACACCGGCCGCATCACCGCCGACCTCGCCCCCAAGGGCGAGCGGATGAACCAGCAGCAGTTCAGCCGCCTGATGGTCGACCAGTTCAAGGCGATCCCGGGCGCGCGCATCGGCGCGGGCAACAACAGCGGCGGCGGTCCCGGCGACGGCGGCAGCTACACCCTGCGGCTGGTCGGCGACGACGGTCCGGAGCTGGAGGCCGCCGCCCGCCGCGTCGAGGCGCAGATGCGCACCGTCCCGGGCCTGGCCAACGTGGTCAACACCGCTTCGATCGCCCGTCCGGAGATCATCGTCAGCCCGCGTCCCGATCAGGCCGCCCGCATGGGCGTCTCGGCCGGCGCGATCTCGCAGGCCGTGCGGGTGGCGACCATCGGCGACGTCGACCAGTCTCTGCCCAAGTACAATCTGGGCGACCGCCAGGTGCCGATCCGCCTGCGCCTGACGCAGAACGCGCTCGAGGACCTGTCGGTGCTGGAGACCCTGAAGGTGCCGTCGTCCAGCGGCGTCGCCGTGCCGCTGAACGCCGTGGCCGACATCCGCTTCGGCGCCGGCCCCTCGCAGATCAAGCGCCAGGACCGCGCCCGGGTCGCCGAGATCACCGCCGAGCTCGACGGCATCGTCGCCGGCGAGGCCGGCAAGCGGGTGCACGCCCTGTCGTCGGTCAAGAACCTGCCCACCGGCGTCAATGAAGTGGCCGCCGGCGACGCCGAGTTCATGATGGAGATGGCGCTCGGCTTCGGCACGGCCCTCTTCACCGGCCTGCTGCTGATGTACGTCGTGCTGGTGCTGCTGTTCCGCAGCTTCGCCCACCCCGTGACGATCATGGCCGCCCTGCCCCTGGCCATCGGCGGCGCCTTCTTCCTGCTGAAGCTGGTCAACAGCAGCTTCTCGATGTCGAGCCTGATCGGCATCCTGATGCTGATGGGCATCGCGGCCAAGAACTCGATCCTGCTGGTCGAGTACGCGATCATGGCGATGAAGGATCACGGCATGAGCCGCCGCGACGCCCTGATCGACGCCGCCCACAAGCGGGCTCGCCCGATCCTGATGACCACCGTGGCCATGGGCGCGGGCATGCTGCCCGTGGCGGTCGGCTTCGGCGCGGACGTCGAGTTCCGGGCTCCGATGGCGATCACCGTCATCGGCGGCCTGATCACCTCGACCTTCCTGTCGCTGCTGTTCATCCCCGTGGTGTTCGTGCTGATGGACCAGCTGAAGAACTGGTCGAACAAGCTGCTGGGGCGGCTCTTCCACCACACCCACCACGAGCCGGCGCCGGCCGGCGAGAAGGCCCCGGCCGGCGGCCCGCAGGCGCCGCTGATCGACTAGGGATCGGCCAGGACGATCGAAGGGGCGGACCTCCGGGTCCGCCCCTTTTTCGTGCGTTCAGGCCAGCCGCCGCAGGGCCGAGGCCAGCACGGCCCGCTTGCCCGGCGCGCCCAACGACAGCCGCGCGCCCTCCATGGTGGTTCCTGGGGCGATCCCCGGCGCGGCGAACAGCGCGGCCGGAGCCAGCGACAGGCCCTCGGGCGCGACCGCCCCCGCCCGATCCAGCCAGACGTGCAGGCAGCCGGCCGGACCGATCGCGCGCGGCAGGATCTCGGCCGCCAGGGCGCGGCGCGCGGCGGCCTCGGCCCTCACCCCGGCCAAGATCGCTTGCGCCGTTCCCTCGCGGATCCAGGCCGTCGCCACCGCCGCCATCAGCGGCGCGGGCATCTGGCACAGGGCGTGACCGGCCGCGGCCAGCCGCCGGGCGGCGTTTGCATCCGGCGCGGCGACATAGGCGATGCGCAGGCCCGGCGTCAGGGCCTTGGCCAGGGTCGCCACGTGCCAGGCGCGTTCGGGCGCCAGGCTGGCCAGCGCGGCCGGAACGGTATCGGGCGACCGGCCGTAGGCGTCGTCCTCGACCAGGCGCGCGCCGGCGCGGCCGCAGGCCTCGACCACCGCCGCGCGCCGCTCGGGGCTCATCGTCGCCGTGGTCGGGTTCTGCCAGGTCGGGGTCACGACGACGAGGCGCGCACCGCTTTGCGCCAGCCGCCCGGCCAGGGCCTCCGGAACGATCCCCTCCCCGTCCATCGGACAGGCGACGGCGCGCAGGCCGCGGGCGGCCAGGGCCGCCAGCAGGCCGGGATAGGTCAGGGCCTCGACGACCACGGCGTCGCCGGGCGCGGTCTCGACCGCCAGGATCGCCGACAGCGCCGCCTGCGCCCCGGCGCAGACCACGATCCGCTCGGGATCGACGGCGCCCAGCCCCGGGGCCAGCCAGGCCGCCCCCGCCGCCCGCTGGGCCAGCGCGCCGGGACCGGCGTGATAGGCCATCAGGGTCGCCGGATCGGTGCGCGCCAGAACCGCCGCCGTCGTCTCGCGCAGCAGGGCCGCCAGCGACAGCCCCTCCGGCTGCGGCGGCAGGTTCATGGAAAGGTCGACGCGTCCGGCTTCGTCCTCGCCCGCCCGGCGGCGTACGAAGGTGCCTCGCCCGGCCGTCCCCTCGACCAGCCCCTGCTCGCGGGCCCGGGCGTAGGCGCGGGTGACGGTGGTGAAGTCGACACCCAGCAGGGCCGCCACCGTCCGCTGCGGCGGCAGCTGTTCGCCGGCCGACAGCTCGCCGTCCGCGATCGCGCCGCGCAGGGCCTCGAACAGCCGCCGATAGATCGGCCCCTCGCCCGCGTCCACGCGCCGCAGCCACGCCGCGCCCGGCGGCAGCGCCGTCTCTCTTGCGTCGCCCATCATTGATCCATACATTTATTGCACAATGTATGGATCAATTTTCGGATTGTAGGTAGGGGCCATGACGCCCGCTCACGAGCTTTTCGATCCGCCGCCGCCCGTCGTCAGCGGCCTGCGCCAGCGCTGCCCGCGATGCGGCGAGGGCAAGCTGTTCAAGGGCTTTCTGGCGCTGGCCCCGGCCTGCGACCGCTGCGGCCTCGACTACGGCTTCGCCGAACCCGCCGACGGCCCGGCCTTCTTCGTGATGAGCGGCGTCGGCATCCTGGTGACCTTCGTCTTCGCCTGGGTCGAGGTCGCCTATCACCCGCCGGTCTGGGCGCACTTCGTGACCACCTTCCCGGCCCTGATCGTCGGATGCCTGGCCACCCTGCGACCGGTGAAGGCCTGGCTGGTGGCCGCCCAGTTCGTCAACAAGGCCGAAGAGGGCAAGTTCGAAAGCCTGGGCCGCCACGACCACGATCCCAGACGGCTCTGAGGAAACGGAGACGGCCACGGCGGCGTTTGAGCGGAAACCGCCGGGAGTTCTGGTCCGTGGAAAAGGTCTTCGCCAAGTTCGCCAACGCCACCGCCCAGGCGGCCGGCCGCCCCGTCACCTTCCTCGTCTGCCTGGCGCTGGTGATCGTCTGGGCGGTCTCGGGCCCGATCTTCAAGTTCTCCGAGACCTGGCAGCTGGTGATCAACACCGGCACCACGATCATCACCTTCCTGATGGTGTTCCTGATCCAGAACACCCAGAACCGCGACAGCGAGGCCGTTCAGGCCAAGCTCGACGAGCTGATCCTGACCTCGACCGCCGACAACGACTTCGTCGGCATCGAGAAGCTGTCGGAGAAGGAGCTGGCCGCCTACCACGCCCGCTGCAAGGCGGCGGCCGACCACGCCGCCAGCCGCCTGGAAAAGGTCGCCGCCCTGCGCGAGAAGAGGGGTAAAGGCGGTTCGGCAAAGCCCACCACCGCGAAGGCCGCGCCCCGCAAGCGGGCGGCCGCGAAGGGGTAGGCCTACTTCTTCTCCAGCAGCAGCGTGCCCTGCTTCTTGACCTGGCCCGTGATCTTGCCGGCGATCATGCCCAGCAAGCCCGGCAGCACAATCTCGACCAGCACGACATTGGCGGCGACGTTCAGCTTGCCGGTGATGGTCTGGCCCATGATCAGGGCCGAGAAGTCCAGGACGTCGTCGCGCCAGGCCTTGGTGACGTTGGCCAGGCCGCCGGGGATCTGGGCGCCCAGCTGCTCGAAGCCGCTCTCGATCCGCCGCTTGGCCTCGGCCACGCCGAGGTCGTGGGGGATGTTGATGGTGACCGGCTTCGACATGGGAACTCCAGAAGGACGTATTTCGCCCCAGACATAGGGACGACATGGTGTTTCGGCTATACGTCCCGTTCTGACGCACCCAAGGCGCAGGGTCGGCAGCGTCCACGGAGGAAGCCATGACCGACATCGCCATGACCCAGTTCTTCGACGCACCCGTCCGCACCGCCCGTCGCGTGCGCGTGGCCCGCCCGGGCCGCCCGACCGGGATCTGGGGCTCGATCTCCTACGCCGGCGTGCTGCTGGTCTGGGCCGGCCTGTTCGTGATCCGTCCGCGCCTGGCCCTGCAGGTCATGGCCGAACGCCGCGCGGACTCGCCCCTGCCCCGTTTCGACAAGCGCTGATCCCCTCTCTTCAGAGTCTCTCGCCAAAGCGATCGAACGGCGCCAAGCCAGGGGCATGAGCCGTCTCGTCGCCGTCCGCCCCGTCAGCCACCCGCTCGCCGCCCCGTTCCGCATCTCGCGCGGGGTCAAGACCGCCGCCGACGTCGTGGTGGTCGAGATCGCGGAGAACGGACATGTCGGCCGCGGCGAAAGCGTGCCCTACGCCCGCTATGGCGAAACGGTTTCGGGCGTCGAGGCGCAACTGGCCCCGGCCGCACGCCTGATCGCCGCCGGCGGCGAGTTTTCCGAGGCGCTCGACCTGCTGCCGGCCGGCGCCGCGCGCAACGCCCTGGACTGCGCCCTCTGGGACCTGCGGGCCAAGACCTCGGGCGTGTCGGTGGCCGCCGCCACCGGCCTTTCCGTCCCGCCCGCGCTGGTCACCGCCGTCACCGTCAGCCTGGATGCGCCGGACGCCATGGCCGCCGCCGCGGCCAAGGTCGCCGACGCGCCGCTGATCAAGATCAAGCTCTCGGCCGAAGACCCAGCCGCCCGCCTGGCCGCCGTCGCCCAGGCCGCGCCCGAAGCGGCCCTGATCGTCGACCCCAACGAGGGCTGGACCTTCGACATTCTGCGCGGCCTGGAAGACCAGCTGTCCCGCCTCAACATCGCGCTGGTCGAACAGCCCCTGCCGGCCGGCGAAGACGCCGCCTTGGAAGGCTACGCCCCGCCCTTCCCGATCTGCGCCGACGAGTCGGTGCACACCGCCGCCGACCTGCCGGCCCTGCGCGCCCGCTACCAGGCCGTGAACCTCAAGCTCGACAAGTCCGGCGGCCTGACCGAGGCGCTCGAAATGCTGCGTGCGGCCAAGGACCTGGGTTTCACCCTGATGACCGGCTGCATGGTCGCCTCGTCGCTGGCCATCGCCCCGGCCCTGCACCTGGCCGCCGAATGCGCCTTCGCCGATCTCGACGGGCCCTGGTGGCTGAAGGAGGATCACCCGGGCGGCCTGCGCGTCGTGGGCGGACGGATCCGCCCGCCGGCCGCCGGCTTCTGGGGCGACGGCGTCGACGCCGAAGGGCTGTGGCTGTGAGGGCTTGACCCACCCCGCATAACGCCGTGCTCTGGCGGGCATGACCGACGCCCTCGCCGACGCGCCGCCGCCCTCGCCCCGCAAGAACCCGCTGCGGGTCTGGTTCGGGATCTCACTGTGGAAGCGGATCCTGGCCGCCCTCGTGGTCGGGGCCCTGGTCGGCTATTTCTGGGGTGAAGGGGCGACCAGCCTCAAATGGATGGGCGAAATCTTCGTGCGGCTGATCCGCATGATGGTGGCCCCGCTGGTGTTCGTGATCATCGCCTCGGGCGTGGCCCAGCTGGGCGACGCCAAGCGGCTGGGCGGCATCGGCGTCAAGACCATCGCCATGTACGTGCTGACCACCCTGGTCGCGGTGACCATCGGCCTGATCATCGCCAGCCTGATCGGCCCCGGCGTCGGCGCCGACCTGCACAACGCCGCCCCCCAGGCGGTGGCCACGCCCAAGTCGCCGGCCGAGCTCTTCATCGGCATCGTGCCGCTCAATCCGATCAAAGCCCTGGCCGAGGGCGAGACCCTGGCGATCATCTTCTTCGCCGTGCTGGTCGGGGCCGGGGTGATCGTCGCGGGCGAAAGCGGCGAGCCGGTCGCCAGGCTGCTGGCCAGCGCCACCGAGGTGATGCTGCGCATCGTCGGCTTCGTGATGGAGGCCGCGCCGTTCGGCGTCTTCGCCCTGATCGCCGTGGTCATGGGCACCAACGGGCCGGAAACCTTCCTGCACGTGGCCAAGCTCGGCGTCTGCGTGATCATCGGGGCTGCGATCCAGACCTTCGTCACCCACGCCGCCGTCGTGCGCCTGGGGGCCTGGCTGCCGCTGGTTCCGTTCTATCGGGGCTGCATGGACGCGATCCTGGTCGGCTTCTCCACCTCGTCCAGCTCGGCCACCCTGCCGGTGGCGATCCGGGTGGCGGAGGAAAACCTCGGCGTGAAGCCGTCGATCTCGTCGACCGTCCTACCGCTGGGCGCAACCATCGGCATGGACGGCACGGCGATGTACGTGGCCATGCTGACCATGTTCGCCGCCCAGGCCTTCGGCGTGCAGTTGACCCTGGCCGACTACGCCCTGGTGGCGGTGACCACCACCATCGTCGCCATGGGCGTCGCGCCCGTGCCGTCGGGCTCGCTGTTCGTGCTGGCGGCCGTGCTGGCCACGATCGGCGTCGGCCCGACCCAGACGGCGATCATCGTCGGCTTCATCCTGCCCTTCGACCGCATCCTCGACATGATCCGCACGGTGCCGAACGTCACCTGCGACCTGTCGATCGCGACGGCCGTGGCGCGGTGGGAGAAGGAGATCGACGTCGAGGAGTATCTGTCGAAGAAGGACGTGTGAGGCCGGCGCTCCCCCCTCCGGCCCTTCGGGCCACCTCCCCCAGAGGGGGGAGGATCTATCGGCGACGGCTTCAGGATGCTCCCCC